>JAGHUU010000093.1 GCA_018064695.1 Candidatus Blautia equi
CGACTTTATCATGTCTCTGCCGGATGGATACGACACAGACATCGGTCAGCGAGGCATCAAGCTCTCCGGCGGACAGAAGCAGAGACTTTCCATTGCCAGAGTATTCTTAAAGAACCCGCCTATTCTGATCTTTGATGAGGCTACTTCCGCGCTGGATAACGAGAGTGAGCATGTGGTGCAGGAATCACTGGAGAAGCTGGCAAAGGGAAGGACCACACTGGTCATTGCACACCGCCTTACAACAACCCGAAATGCTGAGCGTATTCTGGTTCTAACAGAGGAGGGCATTGCAGAGAGCGGAACCCACGAGGAATTGCTGAAGCTTGGCGGTATATATGAAAAACTGTATCATATGCATGCGTAAGAACGCGCTGCAGCTTATTCTGTGCTCATGCTGACAGGAGGATTTTCCATGAAAGCAGAATCCATAATATTGAAGGATGTATTTGGAGAATTTAAAGAGCAGGGAATGACAGAGCCAAGACTTAAGAGATGAGTAAGATAAGGAGCAGTATATGAGATACGGATATTTTGACAACGAAAACAGGGAATATGTGATCGACAGAGTGGATGTACCGGTTTCCTGGACCAACTACATTGGAACCAAAGATTTTTACGGTGTATTCAACCACACCGCAGGCGGATATGTGATCTACAAATCCTCTGAGTATCACAGAATCACCCGTTTCCGTCCAAACGGTGTGCCTATGGATGGCCCGGGACATTACATTTATTTAAGAGATCAGGAGAGCGGGGACTACTGGTCCGTTTCCTGGCAGCCTGTGGCAAAGCCAAAGGAACATTTCTCCTGCCGTCATGGTCTTGGCTACAGCAAATATTTCAGCAATTACAGTGACATCGAGGCGGAGCAGACCCTCTTTGTGGCTATGGATGAGCCGGTGGAGATCATAGATGTGAAGCTTAAAAACACCGGCAGTGTGAGAAGAACACTCCAGGTATATTCTTATCTTGAATTCAGCTTCCACCAGGTGGATATGGATAACAGAAACTTCCAGATGAGTCTCTATGCAGCAGGCAGCCGCTATGAAAAAGGCGTTATTGAACATGACCTCTATTATGAGGAGGACGGCTACCAGTTCTTCACCTCTGATTTTGAGCCGGACGGCTTTGACTGTCTGCGCGATACCTTTATCGGCGCATATCATACCGAGCGCAATCCGCAGGGCGTGGAAAACGGCATCTGCCAGTCTTCCTTTGAGAAGGGCGGAAACCACTGCGGCGTTTTAAGAAAGACCATCACCCTGGAGCCGGGTGAGAGTGCCCGCCTGATCTACCTTCTGGGAGAAGGAAAAGTGGAGGACGGCCTGGCTGCCAAAGCGCATTTCACAGCAGAGACTGTGGATCATGAATTTGCCCTTTTAAAAGAATTCTGGGATAAAAAACTCTCAGCACTCCAGATCAAAACACCAAATGAGGGTATGAATACGGAGATCAATATCTGGAACCTTTATCAGAGTGAGATCAATGTTATGTTCTCCCGTTTTACATCTTTCATCGAAGTAGGCGGACGTGTGGGCCTTGGCTACCGCGATACCGCGCAGGATGCCATGATGGTTCCGCACTCCAATCCGGAGAAATGTAAGAGCCGACTCATTGAGCTTCTCCGTGCACTTACCAACGAAGGCTACGGTCTGCATCTTTTTGAGCCGCGCTGGTTCCTGCCGGAGGAAAAACAGCAGTCCTTTAAATCCCCGACAGTCATTCCGACACCGGATAAATCCCAGATCGTCCACGGTCTTAAGGATGCCTGTGCGGATGATGCCCTGTGGCTGGTTTCCTCTGTGGTGCAGTATATTAAGGAGACCGGAGAGACCGCTTTCCTGGATGAGATGGTGACCTATGCAGACGGCGGAGAGGGAACGGTTTACGAGCACTTAAAGAAGATCCTGGATTTCTCCACCCGTCAGGTGGGACAGAACGGAATCTGCAAGGGACTTCGCGCAGACTGGAACGATTGCCTGAACCTGGGAGGCGGAGAGAGCGCTATGGTAAGCTATCTCCATTACTGGGCACTGAATAATTTTATTGCTGCAGCTGATTTCACCGGAAGAAAAGAAGATGCAGAGAAATACAGCAGAATTGCAGAGAAGGTAAAAGAGACCTGCGAGGAGATCCTCTGGAACGGAAAATGGTATCTTCGCGGTATTACAGCGGACAACAGAAAGATCGGTCAGCAGACAGACAAAGAGGGACGTGTGCATATGGAGAGCAATACATGGGCAGTCCTCTCCGGCGCAGCGCCTTATGAGCACGGCATCTCTGCCATGGACAGCGTGGATGAATATCTGTATACCCCGTATGGACTTATGCTGAATGCACCATGCTTCACCGTGCCTGATGACAGCATTGGTTTTGTCACCAGAGTATATCCGGGTCTTAAGGAAAACGGCGCCATCTTCAGTCATCCAAACCCATGGGCATGGTGTGCTGAGGCGATTCTGGGCCGTGGAACCAGAGCCATGAAATTCTATGATGCCCTCTGCCCGGCACTTCAGAATGATAAGATCGAGATCCGCCAGGCGGAGCCTTATACATATTGCCAGTTTATAGTTGGCGCATCCCACACAGCACACGGCCGTGCCCGTCATCCGTTTATGACAGGCTCCTCCGGATGGGCTTATTATGCGGCAACACAGTATCTTCTTGGTGTTCGCCCGGGATTTACTTCTCTTACCATTGACCCATGTATCCCTGCCGACTGGAAGGAATTCTCCATGACAAGAAAATGGCGCGGAGCCACCTATCAGATCCATGTATCCAACCCGGATCATAAGGAAAAAGGTGTCAGCAGGATCCTGATGAACGGAAAAGAGGTACAGGAGATCCCTGTATTAAAAGCAGGGGAGACCGCAGATATCGAAGTTATCATGTGACGATCGAAATAAAGGAGATATTTAGAGACCATGCAGAAAAAGAGAATCTCCTTGAAATGGGCACTTATGACCACCGTTCTGGCCAGCTGGGCAGCAGCGGTGGTCGGGGTTATCTTCATTGCGGGAATCCTCATCAATTACAATTTCAGCCGGAATATGAAGCAGAATGCGGACGCGGATGCGGAGAGGATCTTAAATCAGATTCAGATCCGTGTGGAGGACAGTATGGAATCCTCCAAAAAAATCTCCTACGATGGCGTCATACGGAATGCGCATAAGGTCTACCAGGAGGACGGCGACGGCATTGCGCTGTACCGAAGCGTGAACCAGTATCTCTCCGGAAGCTTCTCAAGAGATGCCAAGTTTAAGGCTGTATTTATCACCTTCTGGGATGAGGATATCACCTCCAGAATTTACGTCATCAATCAGAAGAATAACAGCTATCATATTCTGCAGCAGTTTATCTCTGAGGTGCGCCCGGAGGTACTTAAGATCATGCAGGACGCGGATACCGCCATCCGTTTTTATGCCTTTGACGGTGACCTGTATATGAGCCGAAACCTGTTGACTGCAAAGTTTGAACCATATGCAACGGTAACTATGCTCTGTGACAGCAGTATCCTGTTTCAGCCGCTGCTATCGCTGGCGGATATCGGTGAGACCATCATATCCATTGGCGGAAATGAGTATTATCTTTATGGGGACGGCAGCGTAGCGGATGTGGGGATTGCGGAAAAAGTGCCGCAGCCGGAGGAGTTTTATTCCACAGATATCGACGGACAGAGATTTGCCTATTATATTGTGCAGGAACCGTTTCATATCCTGACAGATCTGCCGGGTGTACGGCTTGCCATGCTGCTGGCTTTTCTTCTGGTTATTCCAATGCTGATCATACTGATGTCTGTTTTCTACAAGCTGGTTTCCGCTCCTGTAATGGAGCTCTCGGAGGCATACGGAAAGGTGCAGGCGGGAGAGCGCGGATATGAGATCGCCGATCCGGCAGGCAGCATGGAATTTCAGACGCTTTACGGTCAGTTTAATACCATGTCCGCGGAGCTGAAGAGTCAGTTCCTGCAAAGTCAGCTGGAGCAGCAGGCACTGCAGCAGGCTAAGATCCGGGCACTGCAGTCCCAGATCAATCCACATTTCCTGAATAACACCCTGGAGGTCATCAACTGGGAGGCAAGGATAGCGGGAGATGATCAGGTGTCGGAGATGATCGAAGCCCTCTCCACCATGCTAAAGGCTTCCCTGTTCCGCGACGGTTCCGATACGGTGCCATTAGAGCGGGAGATGGACTACGTGGATGCTTATCTTAAGATCATCTGCAAAAGACTGGGAAATCGTCTGGTGATAGAAAAAGACATCGATCCGGCTGTCCTTAAGGTGCAGGTGCCAAAGCTGATGCTGCAGCCTATTGTGGAGAATGCGGTGGAGCATGATATCACACCGAGAAGAGGCGGGATCCTTAAAATATGGGCCGGTCTGGAAGCAGGCCTTCTGCGAGTGAAAATTATCCACGAGGGAACCCTCACTATGGAGGACCGGCAGAACATCAGGGAGCTTCTGGATGTGTCGGATATTGACCTTCATGCATTCACGCAGGAGAAGGGAAAGCATATCGGAGTTCGAAATGTGGCTATGCGCCTGCGTCTTCTCTATGGGCAGGAAGGAAGTCTTACCATTGAGGAAGAGGAAGAAAATCTGATCGCCGCGTATGTGACACTTCCTGCAAAAGAATGATGTACGGTATCTGGACAATAATGGACAAGAAAAAACAATCATATAAATTATCATAGTCATAATTCACAGTTATAATATTGAAGTACCATGAAAAATATACAAACCACACAAAAAGATGATATTTTTCAATCAATATTGTAAAGGAGAACAACAATGAAAAGAAAATTAGCTCTTACTTTAGCACTGACTCTGGCAGTTGGAACACAGGTTATGGCAGCTCCTGTCAGCCTGAATGTAGTTACATCCTACGGCGGAGACGACGGAAACCGCGCAAACTTTGAGGCAGCTGTAGCAGCTTACGAGGCTGAGACAGGAAACACCATCAACGATGGTTCCGCTACCTCCAACGAAGAGTGGAAAGCAAAAGTCCTCACCGATTTCGAGACCGGTTCCGAGCCAGACGTACTTTTCTTCTTCACCAACGCAGATGCAGAGCCATTCGTTACCGCTGATAAAGTAGTTTCCATCGAGGAGATCCGTGCAGAGTATCCTGACTACGCAGCTAACATGAAAGACAGCATGCTTGCAGTAGCATCCGACGGAAAGAACTACGCAGTTCCATCCGCTGGTTTCTGGGAGAACATGTTCGTTAACAAATCCGTTCTGGATGCATGCGGAATCGCTGTTCCTGGACCGGACTATACATGGGATCAGTTCCTTGCAGACTGCGAGACCATCAAAGAGAACGGCTATACTCCAATCGCATGTTCCCTCTTTGAGGTTCCTCATTACTGGTTCGAGTTCGTTGTTATGAACAACGGAACCATCGACAACCAGCTGGAGGTTCCTACTGTTGATGAGGAAGGCAAACTGGTTATGGACGCTGTAGCAGAGAAATGGATCGCAGGTCTTGAGGACATCAAAGCTCTCTATGAGGCTGGATACTTCCCGGAGAATACCCTGACCGCTACTGACGCTGAGACCGTAGAGCTCTTTGGCGAGGGCGAGGCAGCATTCCTTATTGACGGTTCCTGGAAAGTTGGTTACTTTGTAGAGAACCATGCTGATACTCTTGAGGATTATGTAGTTTCTTACGTTCCTGCAAAAGGCGAGCGTTCCGCAAGCGAAGCAATCGGTGGTATCTCCATGGGTTATTTCGTAACCAGAAAAGCATGGGATGACGCTGAGAAACGTGATGCAGCAGTTAGCTTCGTATCCTGCCTTACCAGCGATGAAGTACTCAGCACCTTCGTTACCACAGAGGTTACCGCACTTGTTAACGGTGCAAGCCCAGCTGGTCTTAACGCTCTTCAGCAGTCCGCAGCAGATGCAAACGCTGCTATTACCGGTGTAGTTGGTGCCGTACAGGATACCATTACCGGCGAGTGCAAAGGTGATCTGTTCGGAAACATCCAGAACGTAGTTACCGGAAGCATGACCGCAGAGGAAGCAGTTGAATCTGCAATCAAACTCAACTGATTCTGCAGCGCGGGAATCAGCATTCCTGCAGTAGAAAAAGATATTAAGTAAAGATGGGGACTGCTGCAACAGGCAGTCCCTTTTCTGTTTCAGGAGTAAATTCTATGACTTCCATGATCTATAAACGAAAAAGTCCCCTGTTTGTTTTTCTCATTCCTACCTTCTTAATGCTGGCGATCTTTCTGTATTATCCTTTTGTACAGAATATCATCAACACCATCATGAATATCGGCGGCCTTGGAAGAGCGGCAGATGGAATGAACACACCGTGGTATGTAAACTATGCCACTCTTTTAAAGGATCCCAACATGCGGACCGCTATGAAAAATACCTGCATTCTGATCTTATGCACCATTGTTTTTCAGGTGGGTATTGCGCTGATCCTGGCGCTCCTGGTGGATACCATCCGGGTGGGCGCGCAGTTTTTCAGAACCGTATACTTTTTCCCGATCGTCATCTCAGCTACCGCGCTGGGACTGATGTTCAATCTGATCTTCCTGTACAAAGGAGGCATGGTGAACCAGCTTCTCTTAAGTATGGGAGCCCTTGACTCTGAAATCAAATCCAACGGCAAGATGATCGTGAGCTGGCTGGACTGGAAGGACCAGGCCCATTTCCTCTTCACAATGTTCATGCCGGTTATGTGGCAGTATGTTGGCTTCTATTTTGTCATCATCGTCACCGGACTCAACAATATAAATCAGGACCTTTTTGAATCTGCGTCCCTGGATGGTGCGGACGGATGGCAGAAGACCAGATACATCACCCTGCCTATGCTTCGAAATGTGCTCTGTACCTGTCTGGTTCTTGCTATTACAGGTGCGCTCAAGGTATTTGACCTTCCATGGGTCATGTTCGGAGCCGGAATGCCTCAGAATCAGGGCTGGCTTACAGGTACCTACATGTATGATCAGACCTTTAACAAGATGAATGTGGATTATGGTTCCACCATTGCAGTGCTCATCGTTGTGCTTGGTGTAGTGCTCTCCAATGTGGCAAACCGTATTTTCCGTCCATCGGAAGACTACTGATAAAGGAGGAAATGCTGTGTACAGTAAGAAAATTACGCCGCAGAAGGTCATTGTATATACCATTCTTGGCTTCTGGGCACTCACAACCATTTATCCTTTTGTGTGGGTCATTTTAAATTCCTTCCGTCAGAAGGGTCTCATTGTTTCCGATTCCTTTTCCCTTCCGCTTGGGGATGCATTTACGTTAGATAATTATATGACCGCCACCCAGCGTTCCGACTTTAAGAATGCGTATCTTAACAGCTTTCTGATCTCCGGAACAGTTACCATCGCGGTGGTTCTTCTGGCCGGACTTGCAGCTTATGCACTGGTACGTTATACATTCCGCGGAAAGGGGCTTTTATACAGCCTTATTATGGCAGGTATGATGTTCCCTGTCTTTTCTACCATCATCCCGGTATTCCGTCTGGAGGCCATGCTGGGAATTGCGGGAAGCGGAAACCGCTGGCTCAGCCTTGTGGCAGTGATTCTTCCCCAGATTGCGGGAAACCTTTGTTTTGCAGTGATTATCCTTATGGGCTTTATCCAGTCTGTTCCGATCGAACTGGAGGAGAGTGCGTATCTGGATGGATGTAATGTATATCAGATCTATTTCCATATCATTATGCCTGCAGCCAGACCGTCCTTTGCCACAGTTGCTATTTTTGCATTTCTCTGGAGCTATAATGACCTCTTTACCCAGTCCTTCTTCCTTCGCTATCCGCAGGAGCGTGCCATCACAGGTCTGTTAAATGAGATCAGCTCCCAGGCGGGTGTCAATTATGGTCTTATGGCAGCGGCAGTGGTGCTGGTTGTGATCCCTGTTCTGGTGGTTTATGTTCTTTTACAGAAAAATATCATTAAAGGTTTGACAGCGGGAGCAATTAAGGGATAATAGATACAGGGTGTGATTAAGATGTTTAAAGTAGTTTTAATTGATGATGAACCTGTCATCCTGGACGGTTTATCCAGGGTTGTGAGATGGGAAAATTATGATTGCGAAGTAGTTGGTACCGCAGAGGATGCGGCATCCGGTGCGGAGCTGATACGAAGAGTAAAAC
>JAGHUU010000001.1 GCA_018064695.1 Candidatus Blautia equi
AAAAACACTGTATTGGAGGAAAAAACTATGTATGATAACGGCAAGATCTGGATCGCCGGTGCGGACCAGAGACTGTATCTGAATCCTGCTATGGCAAACCGCCATGGTCTCATTGCCGGAGCTACCGGAACCGGTAAAACCATCACCATGAAGGTGCTGGCAGAGTCCTTCTCTGACATGGGAGTACCTGTATTCCTTGCAGACGTAAAAGGTGACCTCTCCGGAATGTGCCAGGAGGGCGTGGACAGCGAAAATATGCAGGCCCGCATTCAGAAATTCGGCATTGAGAACTTCACTTACAAAAAATATACGACCCGCTTCTGGGATATCTTTGGCGAAAACGGTATTCCTGCCAGAGTAACCATCTCTGACATGGGACCTGTTCTTCTCTCCAGACTTCTCGGTCTTACCGAGGTACAGGCGGGCGTATTAAATATCGTTTTCCGTGTGGCTGATGACCACGGCCTGCTGCTTCTGGATCTTAAGGATCTTCGTGCGATGCTGCAGTACGTTGGTGACAACCGCGCAGAGTTCACCATCGAGTACGGCAATGTATCCACCGCCAGCGTAGGCGCTATCCAGAGAGCCCTTCTTGCATTTGAGGATGAGGGCGCAAATATCTTCTTTGGCGAGCCTGCTCTTGATATCCGCGACTGGATGAGAACAGATCTGGATGGCAGAGGAATCATCAACATCCTCAGCAGCACCCGTCTGATCCAGAGCCCCGGCGTATACGGAATCTTCCTTCTCTGGATGCTTTCCGAGCTCTTTGAGAAGCTGCCTGAGGTGGGAGATCTTCCAAAACCACGCATGATCTTCTTCTTTGACGAGGCCCACCTGCTCTTTAACGATGCTCCTAAGGCACTGGTTCAGAAGATCGTTCAGGTCGTAAAACTGATCCGTTCCAAGGGCGTAGGCGTTTACTTTATCAGCCAGAGCCCATCCGATATTCCGGATGAAGTACTGGCACAGCTCTCCAACAGAATTCAGCATGCACTCCGCGCTTACACTCCTGCTGAGATGAAAGCAGTACGCGCTGCAGCAGCTGCATTCCGCGAGAATCCTGCATTCAAGACTCAGGATGTCCTTATGGAGCTTGGTGTTGGTGAGGCACTGGTAAGCTGCCTTGATGACTCCGGTATCCCAACCATGGTTCAGAGAGCATCCATCCTTCCTCCGCAGAGCCGCATGGGCGCTGCCGATGAGGACCTGGTAAGATCCATGATCATGACCGATGAGTTTGAGCTGAAATACCGCGAGGCTGTTGACCGCGAGTCCGCATATGAGATCCTTGTAAAAGCTACCCAGGAGCTCATTGCTCAGGCAGAAGCTGAGAAGATCCGTCTGGAAGAGGAGGCTGAGGCAGCTAAGATCGCCGAGGCAGAGGAGAAAGCCCGCCAGAAAGAGGAGGCTGCCGCTGCAAAAGCCGCTGAGAGAGAAGCCATCGCTGCTGCAAAAGCTGCCGAGAAGGAAGCCCTTGCTGCACAGAAGGCTGCTGAGAAAGAGGCTGCCGCTGCTGCAAAAGCCGCAGAGAAGGAAGCCCTTGCTGCACAGAAGGCCGCTGAAAGAGAAGCCGCTGCCAAGAAGAAAGTCTTCGAGCGCGCTGCTACCAACGCTGCAAACTCCGTTGCACGTTCCGTTACTACTAACGTACTGAACACCGTGACCGGCGGAAAGAAAGCCAGCACCGGAACCATCGCAAAGCGTGCCGCTTCCACCGCTCTGAACTCCGTAATGCGCGCAGGAACCAGCTCCATTATGAGAGGTCTCTTTGGTAATAAGAAATAATGCTTTATCGCTCATAAATAAAAAGAGGTGCTGTTTTACAGCGCCTCTTTTTTATGCTTCAGATAAAATATTCGATTCCCGTCTGCTTGGCCTCCAGGTCCTCTTTGATGATGTCCTCTAAAGAAATGTTGTAGAAGTAGTCATGAACCATGGCGTCAAATTTTTTCCACATAGGGAGGGTGTTGCACTGGCCGCAGCGAGGGCATTCCTCGGCATCCGGTGCTAAGCAGGCTACGCTGGAGAGGGTTCCCTCTGAGAGCTCCAGGATCTCACCCACACTGTAGTCCTTAGGGGAGCGGGTCAGACGGTAGCCGCCGCCTTTTCCGCGGAGTCCTTTTAACAGCTTCTCCTTCACCAGGGTCTTTAATATGATTTCCAGGTATTTTTCAGAAATATCCTGTCTTTCTGCAATTTCTTTTAACGGAACATACTGGTCGGTGTTCTGTTCTGCCAGGTCCAGCATGACACGGAGGGCATAACGTCCTTTTGTTGAGATCATAAGTGAGCGCCTCTTTTCCTTGTAGTATTCGTATTGTTATTACCTATTATACCACAAGGTTTTAGGGATTTCCATGCAAATTTTAAAAATTTCCGATTTTTCGCAAAAAGATATAATTCACACGGCACCTGATCAGGTGACCGGAGAAAGTGATTCAAGACAAAAAAAGTCCTCCCGGCAGCGTACTGTGCCGGGAGGACTTCAGTTTCTCAGAGATTAAAGCTCAAACCAGTCTTTGTAGCCAAGCTTAATGAGGTTGTCGCGGCTGATGCGCAGGGACTCAAACTGGTCTCGGCCGTAGGTGTCGTCCTGCTCAATGAGGAAGTACTCGCTGCCGCATGCTAAGCCGGCCTCAATACACTCTTTGATCGGAAGATTGCCCTCGCCTACCTCGGCGAACTGTACCAGGTTGTTGAACTGTGCGCCAAAGGCTGCCATGTCAAATTTGCCGTCCTCAGGGAGCTGCATCTGGGCAATGCGGTAGTCCTTTAAGTGGAGGAGACGGATGCGGCCTGCATAGCGGTTGATGAAGTCCACAGGGTTCTCGCCGCCGCGGTGGATCCAGTGGATGTCCAGCTCAAAGCCCATCTT
>JAGHUU010000102.1 GCA_018064695.1 Candidatus Blautia equi
GCAAAGGTTTTGCCATCTTTTACAGTGATCACAAGGATCAGGTAGAAGCCTTCATCCTCTGCTTTGATCTCATATTCTTTTTCTTTTCCGAGTTCCGGGAATTTCAGATCCTCAGGTTTGTGATCCTCGCTCTCCTTAAGCCAGGTCAGGTCTTCCTCGCTGATCTTTGTCCACAGGAAAGTTACATCCTCATCTGTTACAGGAAACTCAGGGGCAATCTTTTCATAGTCGGCAGTAATTTTCTCTCCGACCTTGATATCGCCCTTCAGTTTCAGTTCTCCGGTGATCTCAGGTATTTCAATTACCTCTATTACCTCTCCTGCATCCTCTGCTTCCTCTGCAAATGTGACTGCAGGAAGTGTGCTGCCGATCATAACGACTGACATAGCGCACGCAAGAAATCTTTTCAGTTTCATATTTATTCCTCCTCTGTTTGTTTCTTTCTATAGTTAAAACCGATCATCCTTCAACGATCAGGTATTTTCCCTTGCTGAGTGCAAAGACCTCGCTGGCTTCCTTAAGCTCCTCGTCAGACATGCCGCGGACGTCGGCTCCGGCCTCTTTAAAATATGCGCGGACTTCCTTCAGGGAATTTACAACAACTGCCATGCAGTCCTCTAAGAATTCCTCTGCCTCCTGCATGTTTTCAGCCACCGGCTCATCAAAAAGCTGGGACTGATTTTTAAGGAAGACCTCGATGCATTCCTTACTGTACATACTTTCATTGCTCCTTTCTGCTCAGGTCCTGTTTTTCAGAGATCTGAGATACAGGTTTCTGTTACTTCTCTCTTAAATCGATTCCGGCTTTTTTCATCTCGTAGAGCAGGCGGGCTACCGGGAGTCCCACCACATTGGAATAATCGCCATGGATGCCTTTTACATAGATGGACCAGCTGCCCTGGATGCCGTAGCTTCCGGCCTTATCCATTGGTTCGCCGGACTCAACGTATTCCCTGATCTCCTCCGCAGAAACAGGATAGAAATAGACATCTGTTTTTTCCGCAAAGGAATGAGGGATCCAGGAGCCGTTCTTTCTCTCCAGTACCGTGACGCCGGTGAAGACCTGGTGGACATCATTCTGAAGTTTCTGAAGGGTCTCCACTGCATCGGCCTTATCAGCAGGTTTGCCAAGGATGCGGCCATCATATACCACAATGGTATCGGCACCGATGATCAGTGTGCCTTCCTCCTCATCAGAAGCTGCCATAGCGGCTTTCTGTTGGGAAAGCTGAAAGACTGCCTGCTCCGGATCTTTGGTAGTCAGTACTTCCTCGCCGTTTCCGGTACATATGATAAAAGAAACCCCAGCTTTTTCCAGAAGTTCTTTTCTTCGGGGAGAAGCTGAAGCCAGGATGATTTTTCTCATGTTTTCACCTTATTCGTGTTTTTTCTACGTTTTTTAGTATAAACCGTATTTCAGATTGTGGCAATAGGCATATCCGCGTAAAAGCCCCATGATTTCTGAAAAATCACTTTCCTTTTTCTAAAAAATATATTAAAATGTTAATAACCACAGAAAGGAGACTGCAAAGATGGCAAAAAACAAGTATTTAGGCTTAGTAGCACTGGGTGCTGCTACCGCAGCAGCTGCCGGCGCTGCATTCGCATATCTGACCAAGAAAAACGCTGCTGATGACTTCGAAGATTTCGACGACGACTTCGATGACGATTTCGAGGCTGAGGAGGAAGCTGCTGAGGAACCAGCTGAAGAGGCTGCTGAGGAAGCTTTCGCATCCTGGGAAGACGCAGCTGAAGAAGCAGCTGAGGCAGTTGAAGAAGCAGTTGAGGAAGTAGCTGAGGCAGTTGAGGAAGCTGTTGAAGAAGCCGCTGAATGCTGCTGCGAGAAGACTGAGGAATAATTCAGAATCTTCTTAAAACCAAGACAGTCAGAAAGAGATCCCATTTCGTTATGCGGATCTCTTTTTTCTGCCTTTGTATGTGCAACATAGTGTACAAAAAAACTTTTAAAAAAAGATGAAAATAAGTGTTGACATTTATTCAATCATCTGATATTATTCTTACCTGTGAGCGGCAAACAACCGCGAAACAAAAGTGCTGCTGTGGCTCAGTCGGTAGAGCGTCGCCTTGGTAAGGCGGAGGTCACGGGTCCGATTCCCGTCAGCAGCTCTTTCTTTTTGCCCTGAAACCTTTCATAAGGTTTCAGGGCTTTTTTCATATCATCAGAAATTATTTGCGCCGCAATCCGTTGAGCAGAGATATGATTCCCAGCCCAAGGGCCAGTCCATATCCGGAATAGGCATTGTAGCCAAATATGGATGAGGTTTGGATCTGGTGCAGCAGCGGGTTATCCCCGTTATAGAGGTTCAGCAGTATAAGCGCACCGCCGATCAGTATCATCACCACGCCGAAGATCAGAGAAACCTTTTTCCCGGACTTTGGGCCGTAGTTCTTTTCATAATACAGATCCGGATCACCGAGCTGCTCTAATGCCCAGTGCTCGTCGCCCTTCTCTTTCAGTTTTTCTATTTTTTCATCCAGCTGTCTTCTGAGGGCTGCCTTCTGAAATTCATCCTGAATATGCTCCGTCACCCGGTCGATCCATTCGATTTTTGTCATAGCGCTCTCCTCTCCCATAGATTTACACCTGAAACATAACAATTCCTGATGTGCAGTATAAGGTGATTATATACTGCTCTTTACTCAGCGAGAACCTGTTATCCCCACAATATACATTTCTATGCGTAAAATGTCATTTCAACGGGTTTATTTCATCAGCGGGTTCAGCGTTTTATCCTTCAGATAACTCTCCGCGCCCTCATAAGCGTTGGAGGCGAGGATGATCCGGAGGATGCGCTCCACACAGTCATTCAGGAGCTTCTCATCCAGGGAGATGTCTTCCTCTTTTTTAACTGCCCCGATGATTTCTTTGATATCGGAGATCATGCCCGGCATTACCCAGTCATTTCCTGCAGCGATGCACTTGGCTGCGGAGGAGCCGCCGTCGGCATTTGTGGTGGTCCAGTCTGTCATGATGGCGCCGGTGAAGCCCCATTCTTTTCTGGCAGCGGTGGTGCAGAGGTCGTAGCTGTTAGCGGTATGTACCCCATTGATCTTGTTGTAGGAAGTCATGATGGACATTGGCTTAGACGCTTTTACTGCGATCTCAAAGCCCTTCAGATAGATTTCACGGAGGGCGCGCTCGGAAACGATGCTGGATACGCCGCGGCGGTTCTCCTCCTGATTGTTGCAGGCATAGTGCTTGATGGTGGTACCAACTCCCGGTACCTTCTGTACGCCAAGGGTGATAGCCGCAGCCATCATTCCGCTAACCAGCGGATCCTCGGAATAATATTCAAAGTTACGGCCGCAGAGCGGATTTCTGTGAATATTCATGCCCGGTGCCAGCCAGAGTGTGATACCGAATTCCTCCATTTCCTGACCGATCATCTCTCCCACTTCCTGCAGGAGTTCCAGATCAAAGGACTGCGCAAGGAGGGTTCCAATCGGAATGGCGCTTAAGAACTGATAATGATAGACGCTGCCTTCGTGGAGATATTCTGTTCCGAAGAAGCGGTTCTCCAGCTTCTCATAGCCGTCCATGACATAGATCTTGCCGGTGGCAGGATCTTCCTCATAACGCTGCTGGATGCGGACACCGGCTGGGCCGTCAGCCAGAACGATCGGTGCAATGTTGTGGGATTCCTTCAGTGTGGAAGTAGTCTCTCCCGCAGCACCCGGTACAGAGATGGCTGCGTTTCCAATGAACTCCGGATCTCCGGAGGATGGACGTCCGCAGACCAGTGTTGCTTTCTGCTCAAGAGTCAGCTGTTCTGTGATCTCTTTCGCAAGTTTATCAATCTCACTCATCGGTTCAGAAACAGCAGGCGCAGAGGTGCGTGTCAGCTTCATGTTGTCCATAGGGAGAACCGGCAGGTTATTTCTGGTGATGACGCCAAGCAGGCGGTCCTGCCAGACTCGGCTGCGCATCCATGCCAGATTCGGCTTGATCTCCTTTAAGGAATCCAGAAGCGGGCAGATGTTGGTGAACTGCTCTGTGAGTACAGTTTCATCCAGAGTGAGGTTGCACATAACAGAGAGATCCACACTGGAGTTTCCATAAAGCAGAATATAATTGCCCTGCTCCAGATAGTAGGCAGCGGTGGCGGTATGATAGGATTCCAGCAGCGCAGTTGAGAATTCCATTGTGACAGTTTCTGTTTCGCCCGGTGCCAGAAGATGGGTCTTCTTAAAGGCAACCAGTCTTTTCTGCTCTTTTAAAATGCGGATGCTTGGGCAGGCCGCATAGAGCTGAATCACTTCTTTTCCGGCTGCGGAACCGGTATTGGTAACCTTTACGGAAACTTTTACAGAGGATTCTAAAAGCTCTGCAGAACCGGCTTCCATCTGAAAACTTGTGTAAGAAAGACCGAAACCGAAAGGATAACGTGCGTTCACACTGAAGCTGTCAAAGTAACGGTAGCCCACATAGATGCCATCTGTGTATTTTTCCTCGATGATATTTCCGTTATTGTGGCTGAAGGTAGCGCTGCTTGGATAATCGCTGTAATTGATTGCCCAGGTATCGGTAAGCTTGCCGGATGGGTTTACTTTTCCGGTGAGAACATCGCCCAGGGCGTTTCCGCCTTCCATGCCTGCCTGGGAAAGGTATACCAGAGCAGAAATATGATAGGTATCCACAAAAGATGTATCGATGATGCCGCCAACGTTTAAGATAACGATAGTTTTCTTATAGATAGCGGAAATAGAAGCAAGGGAGCGCTCCTCGCTCTCGCTTAAGTAATAGTCGCCCTTAACAGCTTTTCTGTCTGCACCCTCACCGGAGATACGGCTGATGACAAAGATGGCGGTATCATTATCGGTCACAGATTCCGGTGTAATAGGCGCACCTTCCGGCATAGCCATAGGGTTGCTGGCGTGGGCACGGTAGAAGCGGTCGAAGTCCCTGCCCTCTCCTGCCAGATCATAGATGTGCTGCTTCCATGCTTCAAAAGCTTCTCTGTACTGTACATCGTAATCATCCAGCCAGGCATCGGTGGTGATCTTAAGGCCGGCATTTCTGAGGCCTTCATCCACACTTACGTTGCTTCTGTTATTGACAGAACCGGACCCGGTGCCGCCTTTGATGGTATAGCGGGCACCGCCGCCGTAGAGAGCCACTGCCTG
This sequence comes from Candidatus Blautia equi, assembly GCA_018064695.1. Lineage (GTDB taxonomy): Bacteria > Bacillota > Clostridia > Lachnospirales > Lachnospiraceae > Blautia_A > Blautia_A equi. The sequence continues at coordinate 5,146 of JAGHUU010000102.1, forward strand.
TCCTTCTGCTAACGGCAGAACATTGTCATTTTTAAGGAGAACGATGCCCTCTGCCGCAGCCCGGCGGGCGATCACACGGCTGGCACGTTCTCTTTCACTTTCCTCCGGATTTAAGGTACCGGAAAAACCGCGATGGATCATTTTCATCCTGGAAGACCTCCTGATTTCTTATACTAAGAGTATAGTACACGATTGCGCTTAATGTCCACAAAAAAGAGGCTATGAAAAACCGGATGGTTTCTCATAGCCTCTGTGTTTCAGAGTGAATTATTTAGGAAGCTTGAAGGAGCTCTTGAGGGATACGATACGGTTGTAAACCGGCGTGCCCTCTTTGGAGTCTTTGTAGTCCACACAGAAGAATCCGTTTCTTACGAACTGGAAGCTGTCATATGCTTTTACGTTCATAAGTGCTGGCTCCACATAACCGGTTACGGTGGTGAGGGAGTTAGGATTTACGTTCAGGGATCCGTCCTCTTTATTGTATACACCCTTCTCCTCATCTACGATGTTCTCGTAGAGACGAACGGTAACTGCGCCTGCGTTGGAGCACTCTACCCAGTGGATAGTTCCTTTTACCTTACGGCCGTCAGGTGCGTTTCCGCCCTTGGTCTCAGGATCATAGGTACAGTGAACTACGGTGACATTTCCGTCGGCATCGGTCTCATAACCGGTGCAGGTTACGAAGTATGCGTTCATAAGACGAACCTCGGTGCCTACGAACATTCTCTTATATTTCTTAGGAGGCTCGATCATGAAGTCCTCGCGCTCGATGTAGAGCTCTCTTCCGAATGGAACCTGACGGCTGCCGAGTTCCTCGTTCTCCATGTTGCATGGAGCTTCCAGGTACTCTACCTGTCCTTCCGGATAGTTGTCGATCACGAGTTTAACAGGATCAAGAACTGCCATGAGACGAGGAGCCTTAAGCTTCAGGTCCTCACGGATACAGTACTCAAGCATTGCATAATCTACAGAGCTGTTTGCCTTGGATACACCACAGAGATCCACGAACATCTTGATGGAATCAGGGGTGAAGCCGCGGCGGCGAAGAGCTGCGATAGATACAAGACGTGGATCATCCCATCCGTCTACGATGCCTTCCTCAACCAGCTTTTTGATATAACGCTTTCCGGTAACCACGTTGGTGAGATACAGCTTTGCAAACTCGATCTGCTTTGGTGGGCGTGGATATTCCAGCTCGCGAACTACCCAGTCATAGAGAGGTCTGTGATCCTCAAACTCCAGGGTACAGATGGAGTGGGTGATTCCCTCGATGGCATCCTCAATTGGATGAGCAAAGTCATACATTGGGTAGATGCACCAGGTATCACCGGTGTTGTGGTGGGACATATGTGCTACACGGTAGATAACCGGGTCACGCATGTTCATGTTAGGGGATGCCATGTCGATCTTTGCACGGAGAACCTTCTCACCGTCCTCGTATTTGCCGGCTTTCATCTCCTCAAAGAGCTGCAGGTTTTCCTCCACGGAACGGTTTCTGTATGGGCTCTCTTTTCCAGGCTCGGTTAAGGTTCCGCGGTACTCACGGATCTCCTCAGCAGTGAGGTCACATACATACGCTTTGCCCTTTTTGATCAGCTTCACAGCTGCCTCGTACATATCGCCGAAGTAGTTGGATGCGAAGAAGAGGCGGTCTTCCCAGTCAGCACCCAGCCATTTGATATCAGCCTTGATGGACTCAACGAACTCGATCTTTTCCTTGGTAGGGTTGGTGTCGTCAAAACGCATGTTGAACTTGCCGTTGTACTCTTTAGCCAGACCATAGTTCAGAAGAATGGATTTTGCATGGCCAATGTGAAGGTAGCCGTTTGGCTCCGGTGGGAAACGTGTATGAACGGTGTCATAAACACCCTCGGCAAGGTCTTTGTCGATAATGTTCTCAATAAAATGTTTGGAAATGTTTTCGTTTTCCATTGATACTCCTCCTGTATAGCAGTCAGTTTTTTTAACTGAACCAATCATTATCCTGATGCAGACAGGCACTCCGTCTGCATTAGATTTCATCATAACATAAACATAAGAAAAACAAAAGTAATTTTTATTCGGTCAGATGCAGCATCTGCAGTAAGAACAGCCAGGTAAGTCCGTAGTAGGAAACCACGGCAACAAGGTCGTTCAGGGTTGTGATGAGCGGACCGGAAGCTACTGCAGGGTCCACGCCCAGCTTCTTAAAGAACATAGGGATCAGGGTGCCTGCAATACTGGAGATCATCATGGCCAGCAGAAGGGCCATACCGATACATCCGGATACTGCAAAGGAGAACATAAGGGTCTTATCTTTGAAATAATAGATGTATCCGCCAATAGCACCAAAGGCGATCACACCAAGGATAACACCGTTCATAAAGCCGATCCGAAGCTCTTTAAATGCAAATTTCAGCTTCTGCCCCGTGGTCAGCGTTTCATCCATCAGAACACGGATGGTGACAGCTGGGACTGGGTACCTACGTTTCCGGCCATATCAAGGATCAGGGACTGGAAACAGATGATGATTGTCAGCTCGGATACAACGCTCTCGAAAAGACCTACTACAGTGGATACCAGCATGCCGAGTCCCAAAAGAACCAGCAGCCACGGCAGACGTTTTTTGATACTCTCCACCATAGGTTCCCGGAGATCCTCCTCCGCGGTCAGACCTGCCAGCTTTGCATAGTCCTCACCCATGGCCTCTTCCAGAACTTCCACTACGCTCTGGGAGGTGATGACACCTAACATCTTATTGCCGTTTCCAAGAACCGGAATGGAGTCCTCGGAGTACTCTTTCAGTCGTTCCAGACACTCATCTATGGTCTCCTGCCCGTAAATGTATGGGTAGGAAGTGAGGATCAGATCCTCCAGCTCTGTGCTGTCTCTTGCGATCAGAAGATCTCGTAAATCAATGGCGCCATAGAAGACACCGTTCTCATCTACTACATAGATCGTGGAGATGTTGTCGTTCTCCTCCGCCTGCTCCACCACAGAATACATAGCCTGTTTGGCCGTCATGTTGGCCGATACCTTGATATAGTTGGTGGTCATGCGGCTTCCGATCTCGTCTTCCTCAAAGGAGCCTATAAGGGCGATATCCCGCTTTGCCTCGTCATCGATGAGATCGATGAGGGTGGCTCTGTCTGTTTTGGAGAGACTTCTAAGCAGGCTCACTGCCACGTCCGCCTCCATACAGGCCAGCACGCCGGCTCTCTTCTTTACGGAGAGCTCCTCAAAATATGGTCTTGCATCCTCCAGATATTCAAATACATCGGAGAGACGCTGGGGTTCAAAATAAAGATAAAACTTATTTCTCTCCTCTTTTGTCAGCTTCTGCAGAACGGCTGCCACGTCATTTTCATGGTAGTCCAGCACCTTCTCCTGCAGGATCTTTGGAGAGACTTTGCTTCTCAGGATATCCAGAAGCTCCTGCTGATAGTCAGGGTGCTGCAGGATCTCTTCTTTTTCGACATTTAATGCTCTTTCTTCCATGCCTGTCTCCTCCTTTCCCCAATATAAATATAAAAAGATCAGTTATGGTTTTTATGTTCCAGCCACTCCCGGATTTTTGCGCGGATCCGGTGCAGCGCGTTGTCGATGGATTTTGGTGTGCGCTCCAGTTCTTCAGCGATCTGCGTGTAGCTGAAGCCCTTCAGATACTGATCCAGCACCTTGTTTTCCAGGGGGCTTAAGATCTTAAGGATCTGCTGATTCAGGGAATCCGCATTCTCCCGGTCGATCACCATGGCCTCCGGATTTTCCATGATCAGCTCCTGAATGGAGCCGTCCTGCTCGTTGTTCAGGGAGATATAGGAATTCAGGGGCATATGCTTCTGGCGCATGGAGTTCTGGATCGCTGTATAAAGCTGCCGCTCCACGCACAGGTTTGCAAAGGTGGAAAAGGCCGCTTCTTTTTCCGGGTCGTAGTCCCGCACAGCCTTAAAAAGCCCGATCATGCCCTCCTGGATCAGATCATCTGCCTCGCCGCCTATCAGGTATAATGCCCTGGTCTTTTTGATGACCAGATCCTTATATTTTTCCATGAGATAGTCCGCCAGCTCACTCTCGCCCTGACGGATCCTTAAGATCAGTTCCTGATCCGTGCTCTGCTCCAGGTATTCCATAATATCCTCCGGAGTACAGAAAAACCCTGTTTTGAAAGGGTTCCTCTATACGTTCAAGAACCCGCGTTGCCGGATGGCACATACGGGTTCAGAATGAATCATTATTTTACAGACTGAATTCTCTGTCTTACGATCTCGTAAGCCAGAACGCCTGCTGCTACGGATGCATTGAGAGAATCAATGTCACCCTTCATAGGGATGGATGCAATGTAGTCACATTTCTCGCGAACCAGTCGGCTCACACCCTCCCCCTCATTTCCAATTACAAGACCGATCGGTCCGGTGAGGTTCAGGCGGTACATCACTTCGCCGCCCATGTCTGCACAGACAAACCAGATGCCCTGCTCCTTCAGCTCCTCGATGGTCTTTGCCACGTTGGTAACCTTTGCAACAGGTGTGTAATTGATGGCTCCTGCGGAGGTTTTTACTACCGTAGCGGAAAGTCCCGCTGCGCGGCGTTTTGGAATGATCACGCCGTGGGCACCTGCAAGGTTTGCGGTACGGATGATGGCTCCCAGGTTATGAGGATCCTCGATATTATCCAGCACAAAGATAAAAGGCGGTTCCCCTTTTTCTCTTGCCTTATTCAGAATATCCTCCACCTCAGCGTATTCAAAAGCGGCTACCTGAGCAATAACGCCCTGATGTGCGCCGGTCTCGCTGAGCTGGTCCAGACGTTCTTTGGATACGTAATTGATGATGGTATCGTGTTTTCTGGCTTCCCGGGCAATGCTGCGTACCGGGCCGTCCTGGCATCCATCCAGGATAAACAGCTTATCTACGCCGCGGCCGGCGCGGAAAGCTTCCATGACCGCGTTGCGGCCTTCAATCTGTTCACTGCTCATAGTTCAGTTTATCCTCTCCGATTCCCTGACGGATCAGCTCCAGCATCCGTCCGTAGTCTTTCTTAAGATATAAGTAGCCCATCAGTGCCTCAAAGCCGGTGGCTCTTCGGTAATCACCCATGGTGGCATTCTTGGCCATAGTGCCGGAGTGGGCATTTCTGCCTCTTCGGTACACATCGTGCTCCTCCTCCGTTAAGGACTCCTCGATCACCTTTATGATGTCAGACTGGGCGGAAGCCTTTACAAGCTTTGTAGCCCGGCTGTTCAGCTGGTTTACAGGAGCATTGCCCTGTTTTACCAGAATGGTGCGGATCACCAGTTCATAGATGGCATCACCGATGTAAGCGAGGGTCAGCGGGGAGTAGGAACGAAGGTCCTGGTCCTCAAGATGAAAAAGCTCATTTAGTCCCATTATGCTCTCTGCCATTTTACTCCTTCTCTGGTATCCTTAAGGATGATTCCCTTACTTAAAAGCTCATCACGGATCTCATCTGCGCGGGCAAAATTTTTAGCCTTTCTGGCTGCCTGACGCTCGGCAATGAGCTCCTCGATCTCCTTATCAAGGATCTCCTCTTTCTTTTCTGTGATGATACCAAGAATATCGCAGAGCTTGTTCATTGTATCCCAAACGGCAGAAGCAAACTCTTTGGAGCTTCCCTCTGTCACAGTTGTGTTGGCAAATTTAACCAGCTCGAATACTGCGGATACGGCATCAGCGGTATTGCAGTCGTCATCCATAGCAGCCTCGAATTTTGTTACAAGAGCTGCAGGAGTCTCAAGCAGCTTCTTCTCTTCCTCAGTCATAGTCTCAGCAGCTGCTGCATTTACGCGGTCCTTCAGACGGCCGGCTCCCTCTACGATACGGGCCAGACCGTTCTTTGCAGCCTCCATAAGCTCGGCGCTGAAGTTGATCGGGCTTCTGTAGTGTGCGCTCAGCATGAAGAAACGAAGAACCTGAAGGTCATATTTCTCAGCAATGTCACGCACGGTAAAGAAGTTACCCAGAGATTTGGACATCTTCTTGTTATCAATGTTCAGGAAACCGTTGTGCATCCAGTATCTGGAGAACAGTTTTCCGTTGGCGCACTCACTCTGTGCGATCTCATTTTCATGATGTGGGAAGATCAGGTCCTCGCCGCCGGCATGAATGTCGATCTCCTCACCAAGGTATTTCTTGGCCATTACAGAGCACTCAATATGCCAGCCCGGACGGCCCTGGCACCATGGGGACTCCCAGTATGGCTCGCCCTCTTTCTTTGGTTTCCAGAGTACGAAATCCATTGGATCTTCCTTCTGATCCTCGCCGGAAACCTTTAGTTCACGGAAACCGGACTGCAGGTCATCCAGATTTTTGTGGGAAAGCTTGCCGTACTCGTCGAACTTCTTCACACGGAAATATACGGTACCGTCTGCCACAGGATAGGCAAAGCCCTTATCGATCAGGGTCTGGATCATTTCCAGCATGCCCGGAATCTCCTGGGTAGCCTGTGGGTGAAGGGTTGCAGGTCTTACGTTAAGTCCTTCCATGTCTTTTTTGCACTCTGCGATATATCTCTCAGAGATCTCATCGGCAGTTACGCCTTCCTCAATGGCTTTTTTGATGATCTTGTCATCTACGTCGGTGAAGTTGGATACATAGTTTACCTCGTATCCTTTGTACTCCAGATAACGTCTTAAGGTGTCAAATACTACCATAGGACGTGCGTTTCCGATATGGATCAAGTTATATACGGTTGGTCCGCAGACATACATGCGCACCTTACCTTCTTCTACTGTCTTAAACTCCTCTTTTGTACGGGTAAGGGTGTTAAAGATCTTCATCTTTATTTATCCTCCATTTCTTCTATAAAAAACAGTTCCTGAGCTTTACTCGATTTCTTCTATAAGAGCGATGGACTGTGCGGAGATTCCCTCCATTTTGCCTGTAAAGCCCAGTCCTTCTTCTGTGGTTGCCTTGATATTTAAGCGGGACACCGGGATCTCCAGTGCTGCCGCGATGTTTTCTCTCATCATCGGAATATGCGGCGCCATCTTTGGCTTCTGCGCAATGATGGTGGCATCGATATTGCCGATCTTATATCCCTGCTCTTTTAAAAGCGCTCCCACATGCTTTAAAAGCAGCACGCTGGAGATGCCTTTGTAGGCAGGATCTGTGTCAGGGAAATGCTTGCCGATATCACCGAGAGCCGCTGCTCCTAAAAGGGAATCCATGATGGCATGAATGAGAACATCCGCATCAGAATGGCCAAGAAGGCCCAGCTCCCAGGGAATATTTACGCCTCCCAGGATCAGATCTCTGTTCTCCACCAGTCTGTGTACATCATAACCCATTCCTACACGCATTTTTCTTCTCCTCTTCTTCCGGTTCTCCGATGATTATTTTTCGATGGCTGCGATCACTTCCACCTCACAGAGTACATTCTTTGGAAGTGTTTTCACTGCTACACAGGAACGAGCCGGTTTATTCACAAAATATTTGCCGTAAATAGCATTGAAAGCGGCAAAATCTGCCATATCAGCAAGGAAACAGGTGGTCTTCACCGCGTTCTCAAAACAGCTGCCTGCTGCCGCAAGTACTGTGCCAAGATTTTTCATTACCTGCTCGGTCTGCTCTTCGATGGTGTCCCCTGCGATTTCTCCTGTGGATGGCACGATAGCGATCTGTCCGGATGTGTATACCACATCACCGAGGATCACTGCCTGAGAGTAAGGGCCGATAGCTGCCGGAGCCTGCTCAGTGTAAACAGTTTTCATAATAACTTCCTCCTTTTATTGTTATAAAGCTGTCTGAGACAGCGTAAAAACATAGCTTTCCGAAAAAAACAATAATCTATATTCTATCGCCGAATAAAAAAACGGTCAAGTCCTTTTCTTTTCCCGCATGCCGGCACGTCCGACAATGCAGCTTATTCTTCCTCCTGAACCCAGTAGTTCAGGTAATTGTAGACCATGCGTGAGATATCACGGATCTCATCAAAGGCCGTGTTCTCATTTCCGTAATCTTCAGACAGGACACAGATGACATAATCCGTGGTGCTTCCGAATACGATGCCCACATCATGCTGGAAGCTTGAGTTCTCTCCGCTCTTGTTTGCGCAGACGGTATCCGCAGGAAGACCTGCACGGATCTTCCAGGTTACATGCTGGTTTTTCAGAAGCTCCAGCATCGCCTCAGAAGCCTCCTCGCTTACGCACTCGCCTCTGTAGATGCTCTCCAGAAGTCTGCCGCATTCCTTTGCGGAGGTGGTGTTGGATTCGCCTATTCCGTCGTTTTTTGTACCGGATGGCTGCAGGGTATGGCGGACACGGGTGTCCTTATAGCCTTCCTCCTCCAGATAAACGTTCAGATAGCGGCATCCGTGTTTAAAATCATATTTAGCGGTCTGTAAACGGACCAGTTCGTTGAAGGACTCATTGTCGCTGATGGTGATCATATTCCAGAGGAGCTTATCCACTGCGGCTCTCACCTTTGGATCCTCCGGCTGGAGCTTCATGCGGGCTGCCTCGTTTTTGAGTATCTGATTCATATGCCGGTAGGTGGACATCATGACAAAGAGCTTTATAAGGCTTGCCGATCCCTCTTCCCGGTTATTATAGGAAATATATTCATCAGAGCTTAAGTCTTTTACATAAACGCTCCACTTTCCTTTATAGGAAGCTGTCATGGATCTCACCTGTTTAAGAATGGCATCCATGCCCAGGTCCTCCGGCTCCACCAGTTTGCCGTTGTCGTCTACCTGCTGCCCTTCTTTTGTGGTGCAGGCCGCAGTGACCAGCGTGCCGTTTGGTCCTCCAAAATAGTAGGTGCCGTCAAAGAAGCGGTCGTTGCAGGTCATCTTAAGATTCACAAGGGAGACTGCGTTGGTCACCACTCTGCCATTCTCATTCAGATAATAATAGCCGTTCAGTGTGGTACCGCCCACCTTCTCGTTTTCCGCATAGATAACGCGCGGTGCACCTGTCATTTTACCCAGGTTTCCGATCTCAAAGATTCCGCTGAAGTCCTTCTTTTCCAGAACCTGGAGCTCTTCTCCGGTCTCCTCGCTGATCTCCATATGGCCAACCTGAGCTGTCAGGTTCTTGATCTGCTCCAGATGGGGATCGCCCGCCCGGAAAAGGCCGTCGGTGTCATGATAATAAAAACCATGGAACACGGTGCCGTCCATCTCAAAATGGTCCAGATAGTGGATCTCCGCCTTATTATGCAGAGCGCCGCTCTCCTCCAGACAGTAGAATCCGTCACTTTTTAACATATATTTGCCGCTTCCGTCCTCCATAGGGGCTACTTTGGCCTCCCCGCTTATGGTGGAGAGGATCCCCGCCATGGCCGGGACAGAAAAGAGGCAGAGTGCCAGAAGGGACATAACACCCATGGCAATTTTCTTCATACCGTATACCTCATAGTGTTGATTAGTTAGTACCAGTATAATGGGAAAGGAAGATCTGTCAAGCATTCTCCTTATTTTCCCCGTTTTGGGGCTCTTCTTCAGGCGGAAAACCATCCCAGAAGCCCTTCAGTTCCTGTTCCACACGACGGATGGAGGTTTGCATGGCATCGCTCCACTCCACAGGGAACAGATTTTTATATTCACGCTGACCAAACCGGTCATCCAGAAGCAGGATCACACCCACGTCCTCCCTGGTACGGATCACGCGGCCGGCTGCCTGCTGCACTTTATTCATTCCCGGAAAACGGTAGGCATAGTCAAAACCGTTCTCCCCGTTTTTGTCATAATAATTTTTCAGGATCTCCCGCTCATTTCCAACCTGGGGGAGTCCCGTTCCAACTATGAGAACGCCGATCAGGCGGTCTCCGATCAGGTCGATTCCCTCTGAAAAGATGCCGCCCATGATACAGAAGCCCACCAGAGTATCCTTCTGGCTTCGGAACTCTGATAAGAAGAATTCTCTCTCCTGCTCGCTCATGGATGGCTGCTGGCGCATGGTGCGCACCCAGTTCACGGAAAACTCCTGCTCGTAGATGTCATAGACATCCTCCAGCATTTTATAAGAAGGGAAAAATACCATATAATTTCCCTTTCTCTGCCAGACGGCTCTGGCTATGTATTCCGCGATCCTCCGGTACTCCTCGTAGCCTCTTCTTGTATAGCGACTGCTCACATCGGTGCCGATGAGGATCTTGCGTCTCTCCCTTGCAAAAGGGGATGGCACATAGATGCCGTAGTCGTCCGTCTCGGTGCTAAGCAGCTTTCCATAGTACTGCAGCGGAAGCAGCGTAGCGGAAAAGAAGACTGCGCTCACGCCCTTTTTCAGGTAATAGCTTAAGTTGTTGGCGGGGTTTATGCAGGAGAGCTTTACCGCAAAGCTGCCGTCACTTCGGTGTTCGGAATAGACCACATAATTTTCATCCACCAGCTCGGAGATATTCACAAAATCCCTCACCATGAAATAAAAATCCAGGAAGTCCTCCACCACCTCGGGCTGCTTGCGCTCCTCCATGATCTTCTCCATCTCTCCCATGGTCTGAAGAAGAGACAGGCTTAAGGCCCCCGCGTTATCCAGAATCTGATATTCCCCGCAGTCCTTTTTCAGCTCCAGAAGCTGTTTATTTACCTTATCCAGGCTTTTTGCCAGCTTCGGCGCGCTGTTCTTCACCAGGCGCTTTACCTCCAGCACATCCTCCTTGCAGATCGATGCGCTGTACATCTCGCGGCCCCTCTCCACCAGGTTGTGGGCCTCGTCGATGAGGAATATATAGTCACCCTTCACACCCTCCGCAAAGAATCGCTTCAGATGTACATTGGGATCAAAGACATAATTATAATCGCAGATCACACCGTCTACCCATAAAGCCAGGTCAAGGCTCATCTCAAAGGGGCATACCTGCCATTTTTCCGCCTGGGCTTCTATGGCATCGCGGTTATAGATCTGCTGTGTTGTCCAGAGTTCAAATACGGCGCCGTTTACACGGTCCAGATGGCCTCTGGCTCTTGGGCAGGCATCCGGATTGCATTCTCCGGACTCGCATACACAGAGCTTATCCTTTGCTGTGAGGGTGACCACCTGGAACTTAAGTCCGTTCTGCTTCAGGATATCAAAGGCCTCCTCTGCCACGGTTCGTGTAATGGTCTTTGCGGTGAGATAAAAGATGATCTCCCCTTTTCCCTCCCCCATTGCCCGGACTGCCGGGAAGATGGTGGACATGGTCTTTCCAACACCCGTAGGAGCCTGGATAAAGATCTGTTTTCCCTGCGTCACCGTGTGGTAGACACTTGAAACCATCTTTTTCTGTCCCTCGCGGTAAGGGAATGGGAAGTTCAGCTGCTGCATGGAGGCATTTCTCTCCTGCCGCCATTTTTGCTGGTAGGAGATCCACTTATGATACTGAAGGGTCAGATCCTCGTACCACACCCGCAGTTCTTCCATGGAGAAGGTCTCCCTGAAGCGCCGGATGACTTCTGTATCCAGGTTGGCGTAGGTCAGCTGCACCTGGATCTGCTCCAGGTGCAGCCGTTCCCCATAGATAAAGGCATAACACTTCGCCTGGGCCAGATGAACAGGCACGGGGCCTTCCATGAGTGTCACATCAGCGTAAACGCCCTTGATCTCATCGATGACGATCTCCCCGTCATCCATTAAGATGCCGTCCGCGCGTCCCTCCACCAGCAGGGTCAGATCCTCATATTCACTTTCTCTTTTCAGTGCCGCCTCTGCCTGATAGGTGCTGCCCATCTGTTTCTGGATCTTTCTGTGAATGCGGCTGCCCTTCTGCATGGCATCCTTATCCCTGCCTCCGCCTCCGCGGTTATCAAGGTCGCCGCTCTTTAACAGAAACTCCACCAGATGACGGACTGAGATACGGTAAATGGCTTTCTCCATGAAGCGTCCCTCTCCTTAGGTCTGCAAGTTTACTTAGAAAGGCAACAGGCATCTGCAGTGATACCTCCCAACTGCCGATGCCTGTCACCTTTCACGCTATGTTTCCGCGTATGACGCGAAAATTACTCCTGAGTATCTACAAAGATCGCATAGATCGCTTTCACTGCGGTCTCAAAATCACGGTTCTCCACACCGATGATGATATTCAGCTCACTGGAACCCTGGTCGATCATCTTGATGTTTACGCTTGCATGAGCCAGAGCTGCAAACAGTCTGCCTGCGGTTCCTCTCTTGGAGCGCATGCCGCGTCCTACGATGGCGATCAGTGCCAGGTCGGATTCCATTTCAACAAAGTCAGGGCTTACTGCACGGTGAATGCCTGCGATGACCTGCTGCTCTTTCTCCTCAAACTCATCCTGATGTACATATACGGTCATGGTGTCGATACCGGATGGCACATGCTCAATGCTGATGCCCTGCTCCTCGAATACGCCAAGAACCTTGCGGACAAAGCCGATCTCGCTGTTCATCATGGATTTCTCAATATTGATGGAGCAGAAGCCTTTCTTTCCTGCGATACCGGTGATGATATATTTAGGTTTCTTGCAGGTGCTCTCCACGATCATGGTGCCGGCATCCTGCGGACGGTTGGTGTTGCGGATATTGATCGGGATACCCTCTTTACGTACAGGGAAGATGGCATCCTCATGAAGTACGGTTGCACCCATGTAAGCAAGCTCACGAAGCTCGCGGTAGGCGATGGTCTCGATGGCTGCAGGGTTATCAACCACACGTGGGTCGGTGATAAGGAAACCGGATACATCGGTCCAGTTCTCGTAAAGGTCTGCGCGTACGGCTCTTGCAACAAGGGAACCGGTGATATCGGATCCGCCTCTGGAGAAGGTTCTTACTTTTCCGTTCTCCTCTGCGCCGTAGAAGCCAGGGATAACTGCATATTCCAGCTGGTTCAGCTTCTCAGCAAGCAGGGTGTTGGTAAGCTCCGCCTCAAGAGTGCCGTCCTCGTCAAAACGAATGACTTCAGCTGCATCTACGAAGGTATAGCCAAGATAAGCAGCCATGATCTTTCCGTTTAAGTACTCACCGCGGGAAGCAGCGTACTCTTTGCCGATCTGTCCTCTGAAGTTCTTCTCAATCTCACGGAAGTCTTCCTCCAGAGAGAAGTGTAAGCCAAGGCCCTCAATGATCTCCTCATAACGGTTCTTGATTGCCTCAAAACGCTCGGTAAAATCATCTGCGTTTGCAGCTGCTGCGTAGCAGCCGTATAACATATCTGTAACTTTTGTATCGGAACTGAATCTTTTTCCCGGTGCAGAAGGTACTACAAAACGTCTGCAGCTTTCTGCTTTAATAATATTTCCAACTTTCTCAAACTGCTCTGCACTTGCCAGAGAGCTTCCGCCAAATTTCACTACTTTGATCATTTCTCTTCTCCTTAAGAAAATACATAATGAGAAGCTTCACGCCTCTTTTTTTTCCAAAAAAATACCTTATCCATTCTATTGAATAGATAAGGATTTTTCAAGTATAAAATTCATTTTTTTAAGCACATCCGGAAGATTTTATATAGGAGAAAGTACCTTACGGGAGCGGCACAGCATCCAGTACCATGAGTACATTTTCCCGGATCTTAAAATGAATGTCAAAGCCGGCAAAGGAGAGCCCGTAGATGCGCTCCGGATCCTTCTGATACTGAGGCCTTGGATCCTCCTCAAGAACTGCTATAAGGGCATCCTGCTTCTCCTCCGGGAACAGAGATCGAACCTCCTCCGGGATCTGCACCTCCAGCTTTGCGTACTGAATATGATCCGTAAACCCGCCGGAGGCCTCCGGATGGGAATCCACATATGGAAGATACGGTTTGATATCGTAGATAGGCGTTCCGTTCATGAGATCAGCACCGGAGATATAGAGAACCGGTCCCAGCTTCTCCTCCCACACGATGCGGTCCAGCTTTACGCAGGATAAGCCAATGGCATTTGGGCGAAACGGGGATCTGGTGGCAAAAACACCTTTTCTCTGGTTTCCGCCAAGGCGCGGCGGACGCACGGTAGGCGACCAGTCCTCTCTCACCGCCTCAGAGAACTCCCAGATCAGCCAGAGATGGGTAAACTCCTCCAGCCCCTTAAAAGCATCCATCACCCGGTATTCCGGTTCCATGACGATGCGGGCCTTCAAAACATCCATTCTGTGGCTCTGCCTTGGAATTCCAAACTTGGTTGGAAAATCATTTTCGATCCTAGCGATCACTTTCATCTCCGGCATTTTCATGCTCCTTTATATATCGAATTATTTTTTTCAGGACAGCGAAAGGCATTGACTTTTTTCTTCACGCTAAGTAATATTTTCAAAGATAATCATTTCCAGTCAGAACAAGAAAGGATACCGTCATGTCAAACGCCAACTGCTGTGATACCTGCGCGTATTTTATTTATGATGAGGATTACGAATCCTACATCTGCGACCGCGACCTGGATGAGGACGAGATGGTCCGCTTCTTAAGCGATTCCCATTTCGTATGCCCTTATTACAGATGCGGGGATGAATATATGGTAGTAAGAAAACAGATGTGAGCCCGCGCCCGCATCTGTTTTTTTATTGTTTTGATTTAAAGAATAAACTTTTCTATGATCTCCCGGATACCGTCGTGATTGTTGTCATGTTCGGTCACATAATTGCCGTACTGCCGCATGTGTGGTGCGGCATTTTTCATCACAACACCGATCTTTGTGGTAGTGATCATAGGAATATCGTTGTCCGCATCTCCGGCGGAAACTGTATTTTCAAGCGGGATATCCAGAAGCTTGCACAGAATGCGGATGGCATTTCCCTTGGACACGCCCGGAGATACGATCTCCAGAAGCTCCTCGCAGGAATAAAAATAATCCACTTTTCCCGGTGCCCAGTCCTTTATGCGCTCCACATAAGTCTCAAGTGCGCCGGTTTTCTTATAATCCACGATCAGCACCTTACATGGATCCTCCGCAAGGTAATCGCATGGGTCCGGCACAATGTCTGCCGTCATGGAGGTGTAGGCCAGGTACTGCTGCAGATCCGGATTGTCCGTCTCAGAAACCACACACTGTTCTGAATAAGTGTGGGAGTGAATGCCCAGCTCCTTTGCCAGACTCATGGTATAGCGCGCATGCTCCATGGGGATCGCCACTCTGTACACAGGCTTTTTAAGGGCGAGGTCATAAATACAGGCACCGTTATAGGTGATGGCATAGCAGCCCTCCATATTCAGTCCCAGCTCTCCTGCCAGGCGCAGGGCACTGGAGGATGCCCTTCCGGTATTGATGACGATCTTATGTCCTTCCACAAGGGCACGGCGGATGGCCTCCGCATTCCCCTCTGTGATCTTCTTTTCATCGTTTAAGAGTGTTCCGTCCAGATCCAGAAACAGGATCTTTTTTTCGTTTGTCATGATCTATTCTCCACAGATTTAAGGAAGCTATTCAGGTACCAGGTGATCACGCCCACATACGGGGTTTTGGGATCAGTCTCTTTTTCATACTTTGCAAGAGCGGCTTTTATGAATTCCGCCTCCCCTTTTCCCCGCACCTGGTTCAGCTGCTGCATGACCTGCATGATCACGGCTTTTCGCTCGGAGATCAGCGGTGCTCTTTTGCTGTTCAGATTCAGTACCTCAGTGAGGTCATACTGCACATCCTCATCCTTTGCCAGGATCTTGCCGCTGGTGGTATAGGATATGGTGGAGAGAGTCTCCTCATCCACCGGATTTACTTTCTTTAAAAACAGATTGCTTTTATAGGCATCACAGGTCAGGTCCATCTTGGTCCTGGTCCCTTTTTTTCCTGTATTTCCGTTGCACACGGCAAAGAGGTTGTTGTAATCCAGTCCCTGGCCAACATCCAGACCGTTCTTTGGATTTCTTGGAATGCGGTGCTCAATGATGATAGGGGTTACGCCCTGGGGCAGGCCGGATCGCGGGATCCTGCACATGCAGTAGGCGCAGAGCTTTCCCTGATCGTGGACCAGACTCTCGCGAATGGTCTTTTTATCGGAGCTGGAAAGAGAAGCATATGCATCATTTGGTGTGGCATGCTTCTTCTCCGCATTTTTTCTTTTTCTGGTCAGAACCTCCGGTTCCGGGCCTTTTACGATTTTGATCATACCAGCCCTCCGCGGATGCGCTCCATCTGCAGACGCACTCTGTTTCCTGCCACCTCCGGATCATGATATTCTCTCATCTCATCGATCTCATCCAGAAGCTTCTCTGCAAGGTCATACTCTTCTGCGTCCATGTAGTCATCAAATCGATCAAACATATCTGCCAGCTTAGGATTTCTGGAGCGCACGCCCATGATCTCGCCCAGAATAGAGTTGGTATCTTTTCCGTAGATCTGTGCGTCCACACCCAGGATTTCATCGTTTTCCAGAATGGCCAGGTTTTCACTCTTTGCGCAGCCGATGACAGCCGGCGCGTGGGTGGTGACAATAAACTGTACTTTAGGGAAGATACTGAGCAGGTCATCCAGAATGCGCTGCTGCCATTCCGGATGCAGGTGCAGATCCACCTCATCGATGAGAACGATTCCGTCGGTCTCCTTGATGGCATCTCCCAGAAGCTGCGGGTTCAGCACTGCCATGCGGTATGCGATATCCGCAATAAGGCTGATGGTGCTTCTGTAGCCATCACTTAAGAGGGACATAGGCATCTGCATGCGAAGTCCCTCCGCATTTTTATAGACAACATCCAGCTCGCCTGTGGTAAGGTTGAACTGTACTTTTACATCCTCAAAGCCGGACATTCTTTTATAGCATTCCGCCATGGCGGAGGTGACTGCCTCCAGCTCAGGAATAGGTTCCATGATGCCCTGCTCCTGTCTCTGGTATTTCAGGATGGTCATTTTTCTGAACCATCCCATCATCATGCGGATATCGGAGGTGCCGTCCAGGCTGTCCAGATAGCCGTTGGTGCGGGTGTTGAGGCGGGTCTCCTCACTCTTCTTTTCTCTCTGGTAGTTCCAGAGCCTCTGGGTGCTGTAGTAAGCCAGCACAGGAAGAACCAGTGTTTCATCGCCAATGCGGAGTCTGTCCTGGTATCCTTTTGTGATGTCGGTGAGGGCTCTGGCGTGGCGCATGGTGGTGGTTCCTTTTTCACCCTCCATGGAGCGCTTCCATTCCAGCGTTTCCCCGTGGTTTTCTCCCTCTGCGACGATCTCAACCGGGAACTGCGGCTGGATATCCTCCACAGAGCCCATTTTAAATGCCTTCAGATGGGCATCGGATTTTCTGATCTGCAGACTTTTCAGGCCGTCATATCCGGCAAACATGGTTCCTATGGCAATGGCTGCGCCCTCAATGATGGTGGTCTTGCCGCTTCCGTTATTTCCTACTATAATTGTCAGTCTTTCGTGAAAATCCATCTCCAGATCTTCCAGACATCTGAAATTATGCAATGTCAGTTTTTTCAGTTTCATAATGCTATCCTCTTCTTTTCCGCTGATGGGCTGTTACATACCATCTATATTATCATTCCGGCAGGGCTAACGCAAATGTAAACTCCACTATAACAAGAATCTTACTTAGTTTACAGTAAACACTTGTATATAACTTATGAATAATGGTATACTCTCATGGAATGATAAACAGAAAGGTGTTAATCACAATGGCAGCAGAAAAAAGACCTCTGGTCTCTCATATTTTTACCGCAGATCCATCCGCCCGTGTTTTTGACGGAAAGTTATACATCTACCCATCTCATGACCTGGCTCACCACGGCGAGGACAACGATAACGGCGATGAATACGCGATGGAGGATTACCATGTACTCTCTCTGGATTCCGTTGACGCAGAGTGTGTAGATCATGGGGAAGCACTCCACATGAAGGATATCCCATGGGTAAGCAAACAGATGTGGGCACCCGACGCCATCTGCAAAGACGGCAAATACTATCTGGTCTATCCGGCCAGAGATCAGGAAGGTCTCTTCCGCCTGGGCGTGGCCATCTCCGATTCCCCATCCGGTCCTTTCAAAGCAGAACCAGATTATATTGAAGGCAGCTACAGCATTGACCCTGGCATCCTTCAGGATGACGACGGTCGTGTATACGTCTACTACGGCGGTCTCTGGGGCGGTCAGCTGGATAAATGGCGCACCGGAACCTTTGACCCAACAGCCGGAGAGCTGGAAGGCAACTATGATCCAGAAGCAGTTGCTCAGGGACCTATGTTCGCAGAGTTCGCCCCTGATATGAAGTCCTTTATCACCAAACCGGTGAACCTTACCATCTATGATAAAGATGGCTCTCCTATCCTCTGCAAAGATGAGGAGCGCCGCTTCTTTGAGAGCCCCTGGGTACATAAATATAACGGAAAGTACTATCTTTCCTATTCCACCGGTACCACCCATTATATTGTATATGCTACTTCCGACAGCCCGGCAGGTCCTTTCACTTATCAGGGACGCATTCTGGAGCCTGTTCTTGGCTGGACCACTCACCAGTCCATCGTAGAGTATGAGGGAAAATGGTATCTCTTCTATCACGACTGCGAGCTTTCTAATGGCATTAACCACCGCAGAAATGTAAAATTCACAGAGCTTCGCTATAATCCTGACGGAAGCATCATCACTATCGATCCTGCTTATTGATCATCAGCTGCTGTTCACTATTTGATTGTGGACAGCAGTTTTTATTATTTTGGCTAAAATTTATCATTTTTTGCTTTCTTTTCCTCTATCTTTATTGTATAGTACTTGTATACTATACAAGACAGGGGGTTATATGATGCATTCCGAAGACTACGGTGCTAAAATTAAGAAACTGCGTATCGACATGGGCCTTACACAGAACGAAGTGGCAAAAGAACTTGACGTAACACCCGGTTATATTTGTAATGTGGAAAATGGCCGCACAGCCATGTCACTTCGCGTTTTGATCTACTACGCTAAACTCATGAACATTTCTCTGGATTCCCTGGTTGGAACACTGGATGAATCCTATGAGTCCACCTCTCTTGACCGCGAGCTCATGAACGAGGTTGCCAGAATGGATAACGCGGACAAGAAAAAATTACTGCAGACCTTAAAAATCTGGAACGCTTAAGTTCCGGATTTTTTTCTCCTGATCATCTTTCATGACAACAAAAAAGAAGTGCTGAAATATCAGCACTTCTTTTTTATTGTTTATTCTATTATTCTTCTGCTTTGGTATAAAGAACCAGCTCATCCGGAACCTCCTCCGGTGCTTCGTATAAAACAGTGCATTCAGGGTCGGTATAAAGGTTCTCGTAGTTTTCAGCAAGGATCGGCAGAACCAGGGCTTCTTTTACTACGGTAGCACCAAAGGACATTTCCTTATCGGTGCCAGGGTCAGCGATGATGGTGACTTTGCGGAGGTTATCCTCATCTCCTGTGTAGGCTCTCTTTGCAGCTTCCTCATCGATCTTATAGTTTTCTGCGTTGTATGTGGTTTTGAACGTTACAAACTGCTGCTCCTCTTCCTCAAGGACTACGGAGCCTGTCATCTCTTTGATCTCGTAGGTTTCGGCATCCACAATGAGAACGTTTTTCTGGATCTCAGTTGTCTCATCCTCCAGCTCGTGCTCTACCTGAATTACAAGCTCGATCTGGCCATCTTTTTCGGTCTGGCTTATGATCTCATCGTTCTCGTAAACAAAGTAAGGAACGTTCATGTAGGTTAAGAAAGCCTCTTCCTCCGCACCTTCCATGACAAGCACCAGGTAATCCGGTTCGCCCTCGTCGTATCCGGTGAGTTCGCCGTCCACCCAGTTTATGCCCCAGGTAGGAGCCACGTGGGAGAAGCTGTCCGGTGTAACGAAGATCTGCTCTGTCCACTCTTCCTCTCCGTCGGTATAGGTGTAGTCGATCAGTACATTATCATATTTGAGGAGGAGGTCATCCAGAATATTTGCCTCTTCGATCTTTGTGATGATCTCCGGTTTTTCCTCCTCTGCACAGACTGCAGTGCCAAGAACCAGAACTGCTGCCGCAGATGCAAGCGCCATTTTCATAAGTTTTTTATACATATCAGGAATCTCCTTTCTGACAGAGGACACATTCCATGTGATCCCCATGTTCATAGAGTTCATCATACCATTTTTTCAGAAAATATGCTACTAAAATCAACGGAAAACCGCATAAAATAACAATGTCATTAACTTTAGAAAAATGGGTATGGTTATTCATGAGTGAACATACCCATTTTTTTATTTGCTGATAAGATTCATTATTTATGGGCGCAGTAT
>JAGHUU010000048.1 GCA_018064695.1 Candidatus Blautia equi
CTCAATAAAGATGGTGGAACCGGTGGCGGACTGGTCGTGGATCATACCCTGCACCTGGCCTTTGTGCTCTGCTTTGACAGGGACACAGTAACGACCGTTACGCATGGTGACAACGGCATCCTGCAGATAGGTTCTGGCGCTGCCGTTTACAAGGGAAGCCAGCTGGGAGTGGATCTTATCATTGGTGGCCTTCATGCTGCGGCGGATCTGGCGGAGGTTCGGGCTGGCGTCGTCGCTGATCTCTTCTTCGGAAATGATGCATCTGCGGATCTCCGCAGTGAGGGGAGTCAGCGGCTCCAGGGCATCAAACATAGGATCCAGAGAATCGGCGGGAGTGTCGCTGCGCTCCGGGCGGCCGTAGGATTTTACGCGGTTTGTGTTTTCAAGAAGTCCGCAGATGGCAAGGATCTCCGGGATGCCAAGGGCGCTTCCTATGGAGAGACGCTTCAGGGAACCGCGGATGTCTTTTACGCTGCCGAAGGAGATGTTTCCGCGGCGGAACAGGCGCTGCAGCGCATCGCGGGTCTGGGTCTGCATGGTGCGGATCTCTTCTATATCGGTAATAGGCTCCAGATTCCGGCAGAGCTCCTTTCCCATAGGGGAGGAGGCCTTCTCTGTCAGCTGGTCAATGATCTTGTGATATTCAAGTGCTTTTAATGCTTTTGGATTCATAGTTACCTCTCGTGTGTGAGTGGGCACACTTTTCCTTATAATAATTACGATTGTCTTTCTATTGTACCTGATAACGATAGTTCATGCAAGTGTAAGCCTTTATGGGTATCTGCACTTTATTTTGATTAAATATTATGTTATAATTTTTGTAATTATGTGTAGAAAGGCAGATACAATATGCGTTATATAAATGAGTTGCATGAAGGAGATAAGATGAGCGGAATTTACCTCTGCAAACAGAGAACTTCCGCCGTGACAAAGAACGGAAAACCTTACGACAGCGTGATCTTACAGGATAAGACAGGAACCATCGACGGAAAGATCTGGGATCCGAATTCCTTTGGCATTGCAGACTTTGATGCCCTGGACTATGTGGATGTGACCGGCGATGTCACCAGCTTTGCAGGCGCACTGCAGGTGAGCATTAAAAGAGCACGCAAGGCGCAGGAGGATGAGTTTGATCCCGCAGATTATCTCCCGGTGAGTGAAAAAGGTGCAGCTGATATGAGAGCGCAGCTTACAGCATTCATCCAGAGCGTACAGAATCCATATCTTGGCGCTATGCTGAAAAAATTCTTTGTGGAGGATGCAGCATTTCTGAAATCCTTTGGTGACCACTCAGCAGCCAAGACCGTTCACCATAGCTTTATGGGCGGTCTTATGGAGCACACCTTAAGTGTGGCCCGCATGTGTGACTATCTGGCAGCTTCCTATCCGATCATCAAGAGAGATCTTCTCATCACCGCAGCTCTGCTCCACGATATCGGCAAAACAAAAGAGCTTTCCTCCTTCCCGTTAAATGATTATACAGATGAAGGTCAGCTTCTTGGCCATATCTACATGGGCGCGGAAATGATCCACGACATGGCGCGGGAGATTCCTGATTTTCCTGCAGATCTTGAGAGACAGCTTGTTCGCTGCATTCTGGCTCACCACGGAGAACTGGAATACGGCTCACCTAAGAAACCTGCAATGGTGGAAGCAGTAGCACTTAACATGGCAGATAACACCGATGCCAAAATGCAGACCCTTACAGAGCTCTTTAACGGAGATAAAACCAAAAAAGAATGGCTTGGCTTTAACCGCCTCTTTGACAGCAATATGAGAAGAACAGGAGATTTATAAGCCTTATGGAATATCGCAAAAATGATATGGTAACGCTTAAGATCGAGGATTGCGGCATGGACGGAGAGGGCATCGGAAAGGTCGATGGCTTCACTGTTTTTGTGAAGGATGCGGTCATCGGTGATACAGTCAGTGCCAAGATCATGAAGGCAAAAAAGAATTACGGCTTCGGAAGACTGATGGAGGTCCTTGAGCCTTCCCCATACCGTGTGGAGCCTGTATGTCCCATTGCCAGACAGTGCGGCGGCTGCCAGCTCCAGACAGTTTCCTATGAGCAGCAGCTGGCCTTCAAGGAAAAGAAGGTCCGCGGTCATCTGGAGCATATCGGGGGATTTACAGATCTTCCCATGGAACCCATCATTGGGATGGAGGAGCCGTTTCATTACAGAAATAAAGCCCAGTTCCCTGTGGGCGTAAATAAAGAGGGAAAGCTGGTCACCGGATTCTATGCCGGCAGGACCCACAGTATTATGGAAAACAGAGACTGTGCCCTTGGCATGCCGGAGAATAAAGCCATTCTCGACAGCGTGCTGGGATTTATGGAACAGTACGGCATCACTGCTTACGATGAGGAGACCGGAAAAGGTCTGGCGCGGCATATTCTTACCAGATGCGGTTACTTCACCGGAGAGTGGATGGTGTGTGTCATCATTAACGGTAAAAAACTTCCGTTTGAGGATAAGCTGGTGGAGGCATTAAAGACATTGCCCGGTATGACCAGCATCATGATCAATATCAATAAAGAGAGAAGCAATGTGATCCTGGGAGATGAGGTGCGTTTGCTCTACGGCAAGCCTTATATCACAGATAAGATCGGTGAGATATCTTATCAGATCTCACCACTGTCCTTCTTCCAGGTCAACCCGCAGCAGACCAATAAACTGTACAGTAAAGCACTGGAATATGCTGACCTGAAGGGTGAGGAAACTGTATGGGATCTCTATTGCGGAATAGGAACCATCTCTCTGTTCCTGGCGCAGCAGGCAAAATTCGTCCGCGGCGTGGAGATTGTTCCCGCGGCCATCGAAAATGCCCGTGAGAATGCAAAGCTGAACGGAATAGAGAATGTGGAATTCTTTGTGGGAAAAGCAGAGGAAGTCCTTCCGGAGGAGTACGAAAAGCACGGCGTGTATGCCGATGTCATAGTAGTGGATCCGCCGCGAAAAGGCTGCGATGAAGTATTGCTTTCCACCATCCTTAAAATGCAGCCGGAGCGCGTAGTCTATGTAAGCTGTGACAGCGCTACCCTGGCCCGCGACCTGAAATACCTCTGTGCCAACGGCTACGAGCTGAAAAAAGTCTGCCCGGTAGACCAGTTTGCCCAGACCGTGCATGTAGAAACCGTTTGTCTCCTGAACCGTGTTCAAAGGGAGACTGCAGAATAAATAACCATATTGTAAGAGGTGACGTGAAATATGAGACGGAAAAACAGATCGATCGCTCTTATACGCCTGACGACAGGCGCCGGCTTACTCCTTGCGGGATGCGGCGGGAAAACAACTCCAAAAGAGCCTGTGGCTATCTCTATATGGAATTATTACAACGGCTCCCAGCTGGACGCCTTTAATGAACAGGTAGATCTCTTTAATGAGACCGTAGGTAAGGAGGAGGGCATCATCGTAACCGGTTACAGTCAGGGCTCCGTAAGTGACCTGCAGACCAATGTGATGAATGCCATCAACGGAAAAGTTGGCGCGGAGGAAGTGCCGAACATTTTCGCCGCCTATGCCGACACCGCCTATGAGATCGACCAGATGGGACAGGCTGTGGATCTATCAGCCTACCTCACGGAGGAGCAGAAAGAAAAATACATCTCCTCCTATCTGGAGGAGGGCGACTTTGACGGAGCGGGCAGCATTAAGATATTCCCAATCGCCAAATCCACAGAGCTTTTCCTGTTAAATGAGACCGACTGGCAGAAATTTGCAGATGCCACCGGCGCAAAATACGAGGATTTTTCCACCATGGAAGGCCTTCTGGAGACTGCGCAGAAATACTATGAGTGGACCGACAGCCTCACAGAGGAGCCCAACGATGGAAAGGCTTTCTTTGGCAGAGATGCCATGGCCAACTATGCGCTGATCGGCGGTATGCAGCTTGGATGCGAGATCTTTGCCAGCCGTGACGGCGAGACTGTGATCAACTTTGATCATGACACAATGAGAAAACTCTGGGATTATTATTATGTCCCTTATGTAAAAGGCTATTTTGCCTCCAGCGGACGCTTCCGAAGCGACGATATCCGCATTGGAAACATCATATCCTTTGTAGGTTCTTCCTCCGGTGCCACATTCTTCCCGGATAAGGTTGCTAAAGATGAGGAAGAGTATGACATCAGCATGAGCGTATTCCCATCCCCGGCATTTGCAGGTGGAGAGAAATACGCGGTACAGCAGGGTGCCGGTATGGTAGTAACTAAAAAGAGTGAGGAGGAGATCCAGGCTTCTGTAAAATTCCTGCTCTGGTTTACCGACCCGAAACAGAATATCGATTTCTCCCTTGGCTCCGGATACATGCCTGTAACAAAGGACGCCAACAGCATGGAAGCTATCCGCGAGAGCGGAAAAGAGCTGAGCGAGACCATGGAGGACGTTCTGCAGGCTGCATTTACCACAGTGCAGGAGAATCACCTGTATACACCAAAGGCATTTAAGAATGGCGTAGAGGCCAGAAATGTTCTGGAATACTGTATGACTGATATCGCTTCCGCAGACCGCGAAGTGGTGGTGGGCCGACTGGCAGAAGGTATGAGTCTTGAGGAAGCAGCGGAGGAGTTCGTTTCCGACGAATACTTTGAAGACTGGTATCAGAAAACTCTTGAGAAACTCACCTATTAAGCATCTGGTCGGCTGAGCTGGCCGACAGGAGGAAGCTGAAATGATCTTTAAAAGGCAGCAGACAGATAAAAAAGAGATCAAAAGCAGTTCTATCTACATGCGTATTCAGCAGCCGCTGATCATACTGGCAGTACTGAACGCTTTTCTCCTTCTGCTCATTGTGAGTGTCATGCGTGTTCCCTACCAGCTGAATAAAAACAGCTACGACCTCTGTCAGAAGCAGGTGGACAACAGACAGCGATATCTGCAGTCCCAGATGACAGACAACTGGATGCAGATCCATTCTCTGGCAGATGTTGTAAACAGAACCGCAGACCGGATGATCCGGGAGGAGGAACTGGATTTTGAAATGCTGGATTCCAGCACAGCGGAATGCACCCCTCTGATCCTTGAGGTGGTGGATGATCTCATCCGGGAACTTTATTTCAGAAAGGTATCCGGCATTTATCTGACCTTTAACACCCATGACCTGAATGCCGAGGCAACATCAGGAAATTATAAAGAAAAGACAGGAATCTATATTCGTGATAAAGATCCCCTCTCTGCAAGCTCTGAGAAATATGCGGATCTTCTTCTGGAATGCAGCCCCGCTAAGGTGGTGCAGACACTTTCTCTCTCCACAGACCGTGACTGGGAACAGAAAATGAAATTCAGCAAAGAGAACCCATACGAGGACTGGTTCACAGAGCCATACCTCATGGCCAGAGCCTATGAGGATATGGATGCATCAGACTGCGGACTCTGGAGCATAAAGCGTACACCGGATGGCAAATCTGCGCTCACCTATTCCATTCCGCTGATCTTATCCGACGGACGGGTTTACGGTGTCCTTGGTGTGGAGATCCTGAACTCCTATCTGGAGGTACTGCTTCCGCACAGCGAGCTGGATGAGAAAGCCTTCTACGGTCTGCTTGTATCAGATCAGGCAGAGCAAAGGGAGGACATTGACGGCAGACTCTATTCTGTTACGACAAAAAACTCTCCGTTCGAGCTGTGGGAAGAGCTCTCTCTTTCCCCTACGGAGTATGATGGTCTGGCACTATATGACGATGCAAAAAGATATGAGGTCGCACTGGCTCCTCTTTCTATCTACAGCAGAAATACCCCATTTGATAATCAGAAATGGTATGTGCTTGGCGCAGTACCGACGGGAAAACTGTTCGCATTCTCCAACCGTGTGAGGATCATGCTGATCGTATCCTCACTTATCATTTTTCTCTTTGGAATCATGGGAGCCCTTGCGGCAAGCCAGCATATTTCAAAACCGATCCGGGATGTGCAGCAGGAGGTGCTGGATGCCGGAAGCAATATTATTCCGGAGCTGTC
>JAGHUU010000113.1 GCA_018064695.1 Candidatus Blautia equi
ACAATTGGCTCCATATGAGCAAGAGCAAAGAGTGCTCTGCACGCTGATGTAAACTCGCGGCATTGGTGTTTTGCGGGGGCAATTGGCCACATATGAGCAAGAGCAAAGAGTGCTCTGCACGGTGACTCAAACTCGTAGTTTTGTTGGTTGTTGTAAACAACCAGAACTATCCTTACACGCAAAAAAACTGCTCCGAGTTTTCGGAGCAGTTTTATGGAAAAACTTAATATAAATTATAATTACATACGCTCAGGGGCACTGAAGCCGAGGAGGTCGATGCAGGTTTCGAGGACGGTTCGGGTGAGTTTTAAGAGAGCCAGGAAGGATTTCTTCTGGGCTTCGTTTTCTTCGCTTAAGATCTTGGTCTCATGGTAGAAGCTGTTGAAGGCGTTGGATACCTCGTAAATGTAAGCGCAAACCTTATGCGGAGCTTTGTCGGCATAAGCGTTCTCCACCATTGCTCCAAAACCGGTGAGCTGCATCTGGAGAGCTTTCTCACTTGCATTCACTGCCGGAAGGATCTCTCCGTCAAGGACGCCGCCTTCCTCAGCATAGCGGTTCAGTATAGACTTAATACGTACAATAGTATAAAGGATATACGGACCGGTATTTCCCTCAAAGGAAGTGAAGCGGTCGATATCAAAGATATAATCCTTGGTAGCCTGGTTGGAAAGATCACCGTATTTGATTGCGGAAAGACCAACGATACGTGCGGTCTCCTCTGCATCCAGATCCTTCACACTGCGGTTCTCAACGATCTTCTTATACATCTCCTGGTTGATATCTTTAATAAGGTTCTCAAGACGCATAACACCGCCGTCACGGGTCTTAAACGGCTTGCCGTCCTTTCCGTTCATGGTACCAAATCCAAGGAAGGAAAGCTTGGTATCCTCTTTGGCAATACCGGCCTTCTTAGCGCAGCGGAATACCTGAGTGAAATGCATCTCCTGACGTTTATCAACAACGTAGAGGATCTCATCAGGATCAAAGAGCTGCATACGCTCCAGAATAGTAGCAAGGTCGGTGGTGGTATAAAGAGACGCACCGTCGGATTTCAGGATCATACAAGGAGGTACTTCCTTGGTATCATCCTCCTGCTTAACATCCACAACAAGAGCACCCTGATCCTCATATGCAAGACCCTGGTCTTTCATATTCTGAACCATGTCGGCAACATATGGTTTTGCATCGGACTCTGCTTTCCAGAGCTCGAAGTCTACATTCAGCTTCTCATAGTTTCTCTTAAGATCAGGAATAGATACATTCAGAATGTGTTTCCAGAGAGCCACATATCCTTTTCTTCCCTGCTGCAGCTGGAAGGTAGCATCAAGAGCTGCATTCTTATAATCCTCATCCACTTTGGACTTGCCGCTGGCGCAAGGATAGATCTCCTCCAGCTCACTTAAGGTAAACGGAGCCTCTGCAGGATATTCTCCGTCATATGCCTCATCAAAGTAAGGAAGCTCCGGTTTTCTGAGCTTAAGCTCGGTGATGATAAGTCCCATCTGCAGACCCCAGTCTCCAAGATGCACGTCACCGATCACTTTATGTCCCATGTAACGGCCGATACGTTTAATACTCTCTCCAATGATTGCAGAACGAAGATGTCCTACGTGAAGAGGTTTTGCCACGTTTGGTCCGCCGTAATCGATCATGATGGTCTTTGGCTCAGCTGCTGCATTTACAGAGAGCTTCTCATCCTGATCCATCTCTTTTAAATAATCTGCCAGATAAGCGTTGCTGATCTTAAGGTTCAGAAATCCGGGGCGTACCACTTCCACCATGGAAAATACCTTTGTATCAGCAAGGTTTGCAGCTACCTCATCTGCGATCATGAATGGTGCTTTTTTATAAGCCTTGGCACCTGCCATAGCACCGTTGCACTGGTACTCGCAGAGGTCAGGACGGTTGGAAACCGTTACCTTTCCAAGTGCAGGATCATAACCTGCTTTTTCAAACGCCTGGGAAAGCTCCTCAGACATCAGTTCCATTAATTTTTTCATGTTTCATCCTCTTTCCAAATATATTCTCAATCTACGGTGACTTCCTTTGCGCTGGCAATAGCCAGAGCACCATATCCGATGTGGCATGCCACACTTAAGGACAACGGAGCCATAAAGATCTCGTAGCCGGGGAATGCTGCTTCAATTTCCTGTTTCCACTCCTCTGCCTCCTCCGGATTTCCGGCATAGGCAACCATAAGCTTCATGTTTCCGTTCTTCACATGCTCTGCAAAACGTCCCTGGAAGTCATCCTGCATTGCCTTTAACATAGTCTTTTTAGCAGGCTTTTTGCCTCGGACTTTTGCGAAGGAATCCAGCTTTTCACCCTGGATCTGAAGAACAGGCTTTAAGTTTAATACAGTACCGATGGCCGCAGCCGCAGGGGTGATTCTGCCGCCCTTTTTCAGGTACTTCAGTGTTTCAAGTGTAATATAAATGCTGGACTCAAATTTCTCTGCTT
The DNA here is from genome assembly GCA_018064695.1 of Candidatus Blautia equi. Taxonomy (GTDB): domain Bacteria; phylum Bacillota; class Clostridia; order Lachnospirales; family Lachnospiraceae; genus Blautia_A; species Blautia_A equi. The sequence continues at coordinate 2,464 of JAGHUU010000113.1, forward strand.
CCAGGATCTCGCGGATCTCTGCAGCGTTTTTGCCTGCTTTGATCAGGGTCAGGGCGTCCAGAACGGACTGTCTCTGGGTAACGGAGATACGCTGATTGTTGACTACTTCTACTTTTCCGTCAAAGTCCTGCGCGATGGCCATGGCTGTTGAATAAGATGCGCTGAGGCCGCTGGACATTGGGATGTGAACGATCTGGTCATACTCTTTTAAGAGATTTTTCCAGAGAGACTCTACCTCTCCCGGGTTTGGCTGGGAGGTTGAGATGGTGGCGTCGGATTTCAGTTTTTCATAAAACTCTTCCTGGGTTAAAGTGATATCCTCAAGATATAACTTCTCATCAATATAGAAAGGCATTGGAAGAACATAAATACCTAATTCTCTTCCCTCTGCCTGGGTAATGCCGCTGTTACTGTCGGTTACAACCGCTATTTTAAGCATGACTAATCTCCTTTTTTGATTTGGGAATCAGTGTATCACAAAAAGTATTTTATCTCAATGAGCAAAAACGAAAAATTTCCCGGAGATAACCTGCATAGACCTCGTCCGGAGAATTAAAGATCTCATGCTTTGAACATGGGATCTGCACCATACGGGCATCGCTGTCAGGGTCTTTCTGCAGAAGTTCGATAAACAGATCCTGAGCATCGTTTCGCACGGACTGGTCGCTGCCTGCCTGTACAAGCAGAAGCGGCATATGCAGCCGGTGAATGGTCTTACGCATCAGTTCCCGGTGAATGCCTGCTGCGGCGCGGATCCATCCGTAAGTGGCACCGCTGAGCTGCGCAGTAGCTTCCCGGTTCTTATAGGCCTGATAATAATCAAAGCGGGCTCTTGATGCAGAAGCGCTGGTATCAAAATTCTCCAGTCCCTTGTAAGGTCCATGACCGAAGACCCAGGATTTTCCTCTGCCAAAGAAGCATGCGATATGAGCAAGAGCTTTGGCAATTCCCCATGGGATGCCGCCGGTCTGAGGCGGGATCATAGGGGAGGAAAGGATCACTCTGTCGAACCATTTGGGTTTTCTGCCCGCTGCCACGCCGGCAATGCCTCCGCCCATGGAATGTCCAAAGAGGGTAAGCGGCAGTTCCGGATTTTCTTTTTTTGCAAGAGCAGCTACTTTTAATAAGTCGCGGACGTATCTCTGATAGGTATCCACATAGACTTTGCAGGGCTCGCTCTCCAGCAGTCTGTAGCTTTTGCCGTGTCCGCAGTGCTCAACAATATATACATCAAA
>JAGHUU010000148.1 GCA_018064695.1 Candidatus Blautia equi
GAGGGGAGTTTAAAAATATCATAAAGTGGTGAGAAACAGACACAAAGTGACATAAATTAGGTTACTGTTCACTGGCAAGCCAGTAAACAGTAACTTCGCAGGCATATGTAAAGTTTTGCTGCGCAAAAATGCCTGCTCACCCCTGAATCACTTTCTCCGGTCACCTAATCAGCGAGTGATTAGGTGCCGAGTGAACTGAATTAGCACTCCAATTAAAAGAGTGCTAATTTGCTGTTGACAATGGGAAAAGATGGTGTTATAGTCCTGATAGAACAAAACAAACAGAGCATAAAAGCATTTTAGCATAGAAGGAGGAACGCCTTATGAACATCAGCAAATTCACACAGAAATCCGTTCAGGCTGTTCAGGACCTGGAAAAAGCTGCTTATGAATACGGAAATCAGGAGATCGAGCAGGAACATCTCCTCTACACCCTTTTAACCCAGGAAGACAGTCTGATCTTAAAGCTTATTGAAAAGATGGAGATCCAGAAGGAATATTTCCTGAACGCTGTCAGAAAAGCGCTGGATGCCAGAGTAAAGGTCTCCGGCGGTCAGCTGCATTTTGGACAGTATCTGAATAAATCCCTGGTCAGCGCGGAGGATGAGGCAAAGGCCATGGGAGACGAATATGTGTCTGTAGAGCACTTATTCCTTTCTGTTCTCAGCCAGCCAAGCCCATCTGTTCAGAAGCTTTTCCGGGAGTTTGGAATTACCAGAGAGCGCTTTCTGCAGGCGCTTTCCACCGTCCGTGGAAACCAGAGGGTGGTAAGCGATAACCCGGAGGCTACTTATGATACCTTGAATAAATATGGAGAGGATCTGGTGGAAAAAGCCCGCAGCCAGAAGATGGACCCTGTCATCGGACGCGACGCGGAGATCCGAAACACCATCCGCATTCTTTCCAGAAAGACCAAGAACAATCCGGTTCTTATTGGAGAGCCGGGCGTAGGTAAGACCGCTGCTATTGAGGGCCTGGCTCAGCGAATCGTAAACGGGGATGTGCCGGAGGCACTGAAGGATAAGAAGATTTTTGCCCTGGATATGGGTGCCCTGGTAGCCGGTGCAAAATACCGCGGCGAGTTTGAGGAACGTCTGAAAGCCGTTCTGGAGGAAGTGAAGAAGAGCAATGGAGAGATCATTCTCTTCATTGATGAGCTGCATCTCATTGTCGGCGCCGGAAAGACCGACGGTGCCATGGATGCAGGAAATATGTTAAAGCCTATGCTTGCCCGCGGTGAGCTGCACTGCATTGGTGCCACCACTCTGGACGAGTATCGACAGTATATTGAGAAGGATGCCGCTCTGGCCCGCCGTTTCCAGCCGGTTATGGTGGATGAGCCTACGGTGGAGGATACCATCTCCATCCTTCGTGGACTGAAGGAGAGATATGAGGTCTTCCACGGTGTAAAGATCACAGACAGTGCGCTGGTGGCAGCGGCTACATTGTCACATCGTTATATTACCGAGCGTTTCCTGCCGGATAAGGCCATTGACCTGGTGGATGAGGCCTGTGCACTTATTAAAACCGAGCTGGATTCCATGCCTACAGAACTGGATGAGCTTCGCAGAAGGATCATGCAGCTGGAGATCGAGGAGTCCGCGCTGAAGAAAGAGACTGATAATCTCAGCAGGGAACGCCTGGAGGATCTGCAGAAGGAACTGGCGGATCTTCGGGATGATTTCAATGCCCAGAAGGCACAGTGGGATAATGAAAAGAATTCTGTGGAGAAGCTCCAGAAGCTCCGCGAGCAGATCGAGGATGTGAACCGTCAGATCCAGCGCGCGCAGCAGGAGTATGATCTGGAAAAGATGGCCGAGCTGCAGTATGGCGAGCTGCCTAAGCTCCAGAAACAGCTGGAGGCAGAGGAGCGCCAGGTGAAGGAGACCGACCGCAGTCTGGTTCATGAGGCGGTTACCGATGATGAGATCGCCAAGATCATTTCCCGCTGGACAGGCATTCCTGTGACTAAGCTTACCGAGGGTGAGCGCACCAAGCTTCTTGCGCTGGAGGAGCAGCTGCATAAGAGAGTGGTTGGACAGGATGAAGGCGTGAGCCGTGTTTCTGATGCCATTCTTCGTTCTAAAGCAGGTATTAAGGATCCATCTAAGCCGATCGGTTCTTTCCTGTTCCTTGGACCTACCGGTGTAGGTAAGACAGAGCTTGGAAAGGCTCTGGCGGAGACTCTTTTTGATGACGAGACCAACATGGTCCGTATTGATATGAGTGAGTATATGGAGAAGCACTCCGTATCCCGCCTGATCGGAGCGCCTCCGGGATATGTTGGATATGAGGAGGGCGGACAGCTGACAGAGGCTGTCAGAAGAAAGCCTTATAGTGTTGTTCTCTTTGATGAGGTGGAGAAGGCACATCCGGATGTGTTTAATGTGCTTCTGCAGGTGCTGGATGACGGACGTATCACGGATTCCCAGGGAAGAACTGTGGATTTTAAGAATACGATTCTGATTATGACCTCTAATATCGGATCTCAGTATCTTTTAAATGGTATTGATGAGAATGGAGAGATTAAGAAAGAGGCGGAGGCTATGGTTATGAATGATCTTCGCGCGCATTTCAGACCGGAGTTTCTGAACCGTCTGGATGAGACCATCCTCTTCAAGCCGTTGACGAAGGGTAATATCGGTGGTATCATCGAGTTGCTGGTGAAGGATCTGAATAAGCGACTGGAAGCGCAGGAGCTTACCATCGCGCTTACTGAGGCTGCCAA
>JAGHUU010000042.1 GCA_018064695.1 Candidatus Blautia equi
AGGGTGAGGATCACACCCATAAGTACGGATACGATGATACCCATGAGCAGCGGCTGCTGTTCGGTACCCCAGTTGATGATGCTTCCAAGGCCGGTCATGAAAGAAGAGATCGGAGGTCCAACGATGAGACCAACAGCGGAGCCGGTGAGAATGGTGACAAGCGGGGTTACCAGAATGTCCACTTTGGTCTTACCGGATACCAGATGGCCAAGCTCAATACCGATGAGAGCAGCAATAAATGCGCCCAGAGGCTCGCCGGGGCCTGCCAGATGAACTACGCCGTCTACAAAAAGAGTGCCTGCCAGAATCTTGCCGGCAAAACCGCCCACCATACCTGCGGTGGCAGCGGAGAAAGTAACAAGCGGGCTCTCTTTAAATTTATAAGCCACGCCTACGCCGATGCCTGCGCTTGTCATGGCAGCGGCAACCTTGCCGATCAGAAAGATCATATCGCCGATGTTTCCGCCGATCAGGGTTCCGATCTGCTGAATGATGGTTCCTACGATCAGGGTAGAAAAGAGGCCCAGAGCCATGCCGCTGAGTCCGTCGATGAAGATATGATTCATCAGTTTCTTAAATTTTTCCATAAAAAAAGTCCCTCCTGGGTTTGAAAGTGTGCGCAGGTGTAAACAGAATTATTTACACCTGCGTTGACAACTGTCTTGTCAGTAAGGGAGTGTATCACATTTTATTTTTGAATTCAAGAGCATTATGATTTCTTTTTCTTGCCGCCTTTACCGGCAGGCTCCTCCGGGCGGAGGCGGTCGATGAGGCGCTCGATCATCATTTTTTTCAGGTAAACGTCAAAGCTTAAGAGGCAGATGAAGGAGAAGGTGACAAGATATTCACGGTCCTCGCCCTCTTCCTCCTTAAAGACGCTCTCTGCCGCGTGGAAGCTGCGCATCAGGTCTTTTTTCAGGCGTTCGATCTGGTTTTTCTCAAGACTGAAAACTTCCTCATAAATATAGCTCATATCCTTTGCTTCCCCGTGGAAGAATTTTTCCGTGATGGGGTCTAAAAGAGTCTGGATATCGTTGATGGAGAGGATGTTCTTGAAATAATAGATGAAGACCAGAAGAAGGATGTGTTCATCTGTATATTTTTTCTTCTCCGGCGGTGGGAGAAGCTTGTTCTTGGCATAGTTGTTGATCATGGTTTTGGTCAGGATCTTATCGTCCGGGTAACGGCGGGTGGAGTTCAGCTGGTTCTCCATAAAGGTGGTGACCTGATCCATGTATAATTCTATAGAAGGGATATCCTCCGGGCGGATGTGATCCAGGCCGGAGATGAGACTGAAGATATGCTCCAGTTTTTCGCGGGTCTGCTTTTCCATTTCTGTACCTCTTTTGAACATACGGTGCATACTATATTATATAGTTTTTAAAACTACTTGTAAATCTTCTTTTTTATATATCTGCTTTTTTAATTCCACAGAAAAATCATGCAGCAGAAAAGGTTGCCGAACACTTGTTTTGTGTGGTACAATGGCGGAACCAAGTAACCTGAATGGAGAAAGACCATATGAGCATTTACGACAGCTTAAACGAACAGCAGAGAAAAGCTGTATTTCATACAGAAGGACCGCTTCTCATCCTTGCGGGAGCCGGTTCCGGCAAGACCCGCGTGCTTACCCGCAGAATTGCCTACCTTATTGCCGAGCAGGGGGTAAATCCGTGGAACATCCTTGCCATCACCTTCACAAATAAGGCCGCACAGGAGATGCGCGAGAGGGTAGACCGCATTGTGGGCTACGGCGCGGAGAGCATCTGGGTATCCACCTTCCACTCCACCTGCGTGCGCATTTTAAGAAGACACATCGACCGCCTGGGCTACGACCACAACTTTGCCATCTACGATGCGGACGACCAGAAGACTCTTATCAAAGACATCTGCCGCCGCCTGAACATCGACACCAAGGTCTACAAGGAGAAATCCATTCTGGCCCAGATCTCCCACGCCAAGGACGAGATGATCACCCCGGATGAGATGGAGATGAATGCCGCCGGTGATTACAATATGAAGAAGATCGCCGGCATTTACAGAGAATACCAGGCAGCTCTTCGAAAAAACAACGCCCTGGATTTTGACGACCTTCTGACAAAGACCGTAGAGCTCTTCCAGAACTGCGGGGATGTGCTGGAATCCTACCAGGAGCGCTTCCGCTATATCATGGTGGATGAGTACCAGGATACCAACACCGTACAGTTCAAATTTGTCAGTCTGCTGGCCGGAAAATACGAAAACCTCTGCGTAGTAGGTGATGACGACCAGTCTATTTACAAGTTCCGCGGCGCAAATATCGGAAACATCCTGGGATTTGAGAGAGTATTCCCAGGTGCCATGGTGATCCGTCTGGAGCAGAACTACCGATCCACCCAGAATATTCTGGATGCGGCAAACTCCGTGATCAGAAACAACGTGGAACGTAAATCCAAGACCCTCTGGACCGAGAATGAGGAGGGCGAAAAGCTCCACGTACGCCAGTTCCAGAACGGCTTTGAAGAGGCGGAATACATCATCGGGGACATCATTAAGAACCACAAACAGGGTAAATGCGAATACCGCGACTGCGCAGTTCTCTACAGAACCAACGCCCAGTCCCGTGTTTTTGAGGAAAAATGTATCCAGTCCAATATCCCATATAAGATCGTGGGCGGCGTAAACTTCTACGCCCGCAAGGAGATCAAGGACCTTCTTTCCTACCTGAAAACCGTGGACAACACAAGGGACGACCTGGCTGTCCGCCGTATTATCAATATCCCAAAACGAGGCATCGGCGCTTCTACCATAGAAAAGATCCAGACCTATGCGGATACCATGGACATCAGCTTCTACGATGCCATGCGCGTAGCGGAGGAGATCCCGTCTCTTGGAAGAAGCCTCTCCAAAGTGGACGGTTTCGTCACCTTTATGCAGTCTCTTCGAAGCAAAGCCGGCGCATACGGTGTCACAGACATCCTGAAGGAGATCATCGAACTCACCGGCTATGTGGCAGAGCTGGAGGCGGAGGGAACCGACGAAGCCCAGGCCCGTATTGAAAACATCGATGAGCTGATTTCCAAAACCGTATCTTATGAGGAAGCCAAGGCTGACATGGATGAGCCTGCCACCCTTTCCGACTTCCTGGAGGAGGTAGCGCTGATCGCGGATATCGACTCCGTGGACAACGACAAAGACTACATCCTGCTCCTCACCCTGCACAGCGCCAAGGGCCTGGAGTTCCCATATGTATATCTGGCAGGCATGGAGGATGGCATCTTCCCAAGCTATATGAGTATTTCCAGCGGGGACCTCACCGACATCGAGGAGGAGCGCCGACTGGCCTACGTGGGCATCACCCGTGCCATGAAGGACCTCACCCTTACCAGCGCCCAGCAGCGCATGATCCGCGGAGAGGTACAGTACAACAGAGTATCCCGCTTTGTGAAGGAGATCGACCGCGACCTGGTAGAGCAGGGCTTCAAGATCCCGGATAAAAAAGAGGTTCTGAACCGTGTAATGCCTAAGAACAACCCGTACATGAAAATGCGTGAGAGCCTTATGGGAATTACGCCGGGCGCGCCAAAGCCAAAGGAATTCACCGTGACAAAAGCCAGCTCCCTGGAATACGAGGTGGGAGACACCGTGCGCCACGTGAAGTTTGGCGTGGGTCTTGTAAAATCCATCGTGGACGGCGGCAGGGACTACGAGGTCACTGTGGACTTCGACCGCTACGGGGTGAAAAAGATGTTCGCAGGGTTTGCAAAGCTGAAGAAAATCTGATATAATTATGCATTATAATTTCAGGCGGGGTTCCCGCTGCAGTATGAAAGGAAGTGTGCATCATGAATTTTAATCTTGATCAGGTACTCACAATTCTTAAAAAGAAAGAAGCTGAAGAGGAGAAGGCACAGAAAAACTGGGTCATCTATGCACTTGCAGTAATCGGCGCAGTTCTTGCAGCTGTTACCATCGCATTCCTGGTATACCGTCATTTCAAACCGGACTATCTGGAAGACTTTGAAGATGACTTCGATGACGATTTTGACGACTACTTTGAGGACGACGCAGAGGAAACAGCAGAAGAGGCTGCAGAGGCTGTAGAGGAAGCAGTTGAAGAGGCAGCTGAAGCAGCAGAAGAAGCTGCTGAAGCAGTAGAGGAAGCTGCAGAAGCATAAAACGTTACAGTTCACACGGCACCTAATCACTTGCTGATTAGGTGACCGGAGAAAGTGATTCAGGGGTGAGC
>JAGHUU010000267.1 GCA_018064695.1 Candidatus Blautia equi
AATAAGAACGGTATGCGTACTGATGTGGTGGAGGCTCTGAAGCAGATTCAGATTCCTGTTCTTCGCTGGCCGGGCGGATGCTTTGCAGATGAGTATCACTGGATGGACGGTATCGGACCTAAGGAGTCCAGAAAGAAAATGATCAACACCCACTGGGGCGGTGTTGTGGAGGACAACAGCTTTGGTACCCACGAGTTCTTTGAGCTCTGCGAGCAGCTGGGCTGCGAGGCCTATGTAAACGGCAACCTTGGAAGCGGCACTGTCCGTGAGATGTCCGAGTGGGTAGAGTACATCACCTTTGACGGCGTTTCCCCAATGGCAGACCTCCGTGCAAAGAACGGCCATAAAGACTCCTGGAAAGTGAAATTCTGGGGCGTTGGAAATGAGAACTGGGGCTGCGGCGGAAACATGAACCCTGAGTACTATGCAAACGAGTACAGAAGATATCAGACCTATATCCGCAACTACAAAGCAGACGAGCACATCACCAGAATCTGCTGCGGACCAAACGTAGATGATTACGAGTGGACAGAGGATGTTATGAAGACCTGCTTCAAGCACTGCGAGAAGCACTTCCACGGACATATGGATATGCTGTCCCTGCATTATTATACCGTTCCGGGTGATACATGGGAGCACAAGGGATCTGCTACAGACTTTACTGTAGATGAGTACTATAAGACCCTTAAGAAGACCCTTTACATGGAGGAACTCATCAACCGCCATGGTGCCATCATGGATCAGTATGATCCTGATAAGGCGATTGGTCTTTCCGTAGATGAGTGGGGAACCTGGTATGATGTTGAGCCTGGAACCAACCCTGGATTCCTGTTCCAGCAGAACACCATTCGTGATGCTGTATTAGCAGGTATCAACCTGAACATCTTCAACAAACACAGCGACCGCGTAAAGATGGCCAACATTGCCCAGATGGTCAACGTACTTCAGTCCGTGATCTTAACCGACGGTGCAGATATGGTGAAGACTCCTACCTATCATGTATTTGACCTCTACAAATATCATCAGGGAAATATGCTCCTTGACAGCTGCATTGAGACCGAGGAGATCGGAACTGCCGACTTCAAGGTTCCAAACCTCACCGAGTCTGTTTCCATGGATGCCGACGGAACCATCCACATCACCCTCACCAACCTCTCCCTGGATCAGGACTACGAGGTGGAGACAACTCTGGTTGACTATACCGCATCCAACGTATGCGCAGAGATCGTAACCGGCGCAATGGCCGACAAGAACACCTTTGAGGCTCCGGAGGCAGTAAAAGCACAGAAATACGAAGGCGCTGCCCTCACCGACAAAGGCCTCAAGATCTGTGTACCAAAATGCTCCGTACTTCATGTGGCAGTGAAATAATCAGAATCATTATGTTACAGTTCACACGGCACCTAATCACTTGCTGATTAGGTGAGCGGAGAAAGTGATTCAGGGGTGAGCAGGCCTCTTTTGCGAAGCAAAACTCCAAATAGGCCTGTGAAGTTACTGTTTACTGGCTTGCCAGTGAACAGTAACGATTTCATGAAAATGAACAGGAGAAACAGAACCCTCTTCTTGAAAAAAAGAGGACTGAATGATACAATGTAAGTTGGCGTAAAATCTGATTTATCAGTACAAAAGAGGATATTTATGAATTATCGTGAAAGCAGGGCTTACATTGAGGAAGCCAACGTTTACGGAAGAGTTCTGGGGCTTGGAAACATGCATGAAATGCTGGACCGCCTGGGACATCCGGAACAGGATCTGAAATATATACACGTGGGTGGAACAAACGGAAAAGGCTCCACCATCGCTTATTTATACAGTGTTCTGCAGGAAGCAGGATACAAGGTTGGAAGATATGTCTCCCCTACACTTTATTCCTACAGGGAGAGGCTTGAGGTCTGCGGGGAGGAGATCAGCCGGGAGGCATTTGCCCGCTGCATCACCACCATTGCGGCAGTCATTGATGATATGACCGCAGAGGGGCTTCCGCATCCAACCCCATTTGAAATTGAGACTGTGGCAGGCTTTCTCTATTTTAAGGAGGAGCAGTGCGACATCGTTCTTCTGGAGGTAGGTATGGGCGGCGACCTGGATGCCACCAATGTCATTTCGAATACGCTGCTGGCAGTGCTTGTCTCCATCAGCATGGATCACGAGGATTTCCTTGGTAAGACCCTTGCGGATATCGCTGAAAAGAAAGCCGGCATTATCAAAAAAGGCTGCACAGTGGTGAGCACTATGCAGAAGCCAGAAGTAAAAGCAGTTTTTGAGAAAGCTGCGGAGAAGAAAGAAGCAGAGATCGTTTTCGCAGATTATAAACAGGCAGTACCTGTGAAGGAAACGCTGGCAGGACAGTCCTTCTCCTATCAGGGAGAGGTTTATGAGACACCGCTTGCAGGTGTCTGTCAGATAGAGAATGCAGTACTGGCTCTGGAGGCTCTTAAGGCACTGGAAAAACACGGCTTTTTCACCACTTTGGAGCAGAGAAAGACAGGCATCAGAAAGACCGTTTGGAACGGTCGATTTACAGTTATCCATGAGAACCCCACCTTCATTGTGGACGGTGCCCACAACCCGGGCGCGGCAGATGTGCTGGAGTCTTCCATCCGCACATATCTTAATGGCAAAAAGATCTATTACATCATGGGTATGTTTAAAGATAAAGATTATCACTATGTGATCGGGAAGACCATTCCCTATGCAGAGAAGGTATTCGCTATAGAGACACCGGACAATCCCCGTGCCCTTCCGGCGGAGGATCTTGCGGCAGCGATCCGAGAACACGGCGGAACGGCTGTGGCAGTGAAAGATCTGCACACCGCCATCGACATGGCTTTTGCGGAAGCCGGAGAAGAAGATGTGATCCTTTCCTTTGGATCCTTATCCAACATTGGAGCCATCACAGAGTATCTGGAGGAGCGAAATGGCTGATCGCACAGAGAACCGGAAAAACAATTACAGACATCAGGAGGCTTAATATAATGGCAGCTATGTACCAAAAATGTATTTTATATCGTAATTTCACTGACGGGGATGTGCTGGAGCAGATCACCGGGCTGATGGACAGTCTGGATGCCATGCCTGAAAACGGGGAGGAGATCTTTTTCCAGAGTCTGAACCGCCTTGTGGAACTGGCCGGCGCTTACGGTTTTACCGGAAATCTCTGGCACAATTACCTTACTTATCTGCTTGTAAATCATGAGAATGCTTTCAGCACCGCCTGCGAGATTCGCGGCGCAGTAGAAGGCAGCATCAATAACATGGCAAAGCATGATTTTGCCATCTTTAAAGAACTCTTTTCTTTTGATCTTACAAAGCTGGATGCCGCATTCGGCACCGCCTGCTGCGAAGTGCTTGGCGCTTATGAAAACACCCACGGCAGCAAGCTCTTTAATAAGCGAATCCGCGACCGCATTGCAGAGCTCAGCGAGCTTTTGGCAGGCGCTGACACTGTTGAGCAGTTCATGGCTGACATGGTGCAGTTTTATAAAGACTTCGGCGTAGGCAAGCTTGGACTTCACAAAGCCTTCCGCCTGAACCACGATGACAGCGGAAAAGTGGTGATCGAGCCTATCACAAAGATCGCCCACGTACAGCTGGATGACCTGGTAGGATATGAGATCCCTAAGAGACAGCTTGTGGAAAACACAGAGGCTTTCCTTAAGGGCAAAAAGGCAAACAACTGTCTGCTCTTTGGTGATGCAGGAACCGGAAAATCCTCCAGCATAAAGGGCATCCTGAATCAGTATTACGAGGACGGTCTTCGCGTCATCGAGGTATATAAACACCAGTTCCAGGATCTGAACGAAGTCATTGCGCAGATCAAGAACAGAAATTATAAATTCATCATCTACATGGATGATCTTTCCTTTGAAGAATTTGAGATCGAATATAAATATCTGAAGGCTGTGATCGAGGGCGGACTGGAAAGACGACCGGAGAACATCCTCATTTATGCAACCAGCAACCGTCGTCATCTGGTGCGCGAGAGAGCCAGCGACAAGCTGGAGATCATGGACAGTGATGATCTGCACTCCTCCGACACCGTACAGGAGAAGCTTTCCCTGGTATACCGCTTTGGCGTGCGCATCTATTTTGGAAAACCGGAGAAGAAGGAATTCCAGAACATCGTCCGCATCCTGGCAGAGAGAAACGGCATCCATATGGAGGACAAGGATCTTATGCTGGAGGCCAACAAGTGGGAAATCTCCCACGGCGGCATGACAGGAAGGACCGCGCAGCAGTTTATCGACTATTTACTTGGAAAGGAAGAGTAAAGCAATGGCACTCACCACATTTGCGGCTATCGAGATCGGCACCTACGAGGTCAGCATGAAGATCTATGAGCTGTCTAAAAAAGCAGGCTTTCATGAGCTGAACCATGTCCGCTACGGACTGGAGCTTGGAAAGGATGCCTATGCGGACGGACGTCTGGATAAGAATCATGTGACAGATCTCTGCGAGATCCTGGGAGATTTCAAGAACATCATGAAGGAATACGGCGTGGCGGATTACCGTGTGTGCGCTACCAGCGCATTCCGTGAGCTCAGAAGACCGGAGCTGGTGCTTGACCAGATCTACAGCCGCACCGGTTTCCAGGTGGAGATCTTAAGCAACGCAGAGCAGCATTTTCTTGGTTATAAATCCATCGCGGCCATCGAGACCGGCTTTAAAAAGATGATCCAGAAGGGTACTGCCATTCTGGACGTGGGCGGCGGCAGTGTGCAGGTGTCTCTTTTCGACAAGGATGCCCTGGTTACAACACAGAGCCTGAAAATAGGCTCCCTTCGCATCAGAGAAAAGCTGAAAAGCCTGGAGAAGGAGACCATGCATTATGACCAGCTCATCAATGAGTTCATAAGAAATGACCTCACCGCTTTCCAGAGACTTTATCTGAAGGACAGAGACATTAAGAATATTATTCTTATGGGTGATCTTCTCACTGATACCATCTTCCGTGAGCAGATCCAGGATAAGATCATCACCAGAGCAGAGTTTACGGAGCTGACCGAGCGCATTGAACGCCTCTCCGAGCAGGAGCTGGCAGAGCAGATGGAGATCGATCCGGAGTATGCTTCCCTGGTGCTTCCTACCGTTGTCGTATGCCAGAATTTCCTTGAGCTCTTTAATGCAGAGTCCATGTGGGTTCCGGGCGTCACACTGGAGGACGGTCTTGCCTATGACTTTGGCGAGAAGAATAACCTTATCAAGACCGTACATAATTTTGAGAATGATATTCTGGTTGCTTCCAGAAATATCGCAAAGCGCTATTCCAGCGCCAAGAATCATTCCCAGGGAACCACCGATGTGGCCCTCACTATTTTTGACAGCTTAAAGAAGATCCACGGCATGGGAGCCAGAGAGAGACTTCTCCTTCAGATCGCGGTTCTCCTTCACGATACAGGAAAATACATCAGCATGAGTGATGTGGCAGAGTGTTCCTATCGTATTATCATGGCAACAGAGATCATCGGTCTTTCCACGGAGGAGAGACGGATCATCGCCAATGCCGTTCGCTATAACACCATTGAATTCGGCGAGGAGCTTCCTATGGATGCCCAGCATCTGGTGGATAAGAACAGTTATCTCCTGGTTGCCAAGCTGACGGCCATCCTTCGTCTGGCAAATGCCATGGACCGAAGCCACTATCAGAAGGTGGAAGGTCTTAAGACAGTCCTTAAGGACAGAGAGCTGCAGCTGGTCATTGATTCCAGCAGGGATGTTTCTCTGGAGCTTGGACTTCTGAAGGATAAGGTAAAATTCTTTGAGGACATTTTTGGGGTGCATGTGGTACTGAAGCGTACCAGAAAGAAATGATCGGGGGAGTGCATGATGGAATTAAAAAGTTTTGAAAAACCGGAATATTACGTTAACAGGGAGCTCAGCTGGATCAAGTTTGATGAGAGAGTACTGAGCGAGGCTAAGGATAAGAGTATCCCTCTTTTTGAGAGACTGAAGTTTGTCAGCATCACCTCCTCAAACCTGGATGAGTTTTATATGGTCCGCGTGGCTTCCTTAAAGGATCAGATCCACGCAGGATATGATAAGCCTGATATTGCTGGCTTAAGCCCTAAGGAGCAGGTAAAGCAGATCAGTCAGCAGACCCATGAGCTGGTGCACAGCCAGTACAGTACTTACACACGTTCCCTGCTTCCTGCACTTGATAAGGCAGGCCTTCATCTCATCACCGAGCACGAGGAACTAACCGAGCAGCAGGCTGCTTTTGCGGACCGCTTCTTTGAGGATAATGTTTATCCTGTACTGACACCAATGGCCATGGATTCCTCCAGACCGTTCCCGCTTATCAGAAATAAGTCTCTGAATATCGGTGCGCTCATTGCCCAGAAGGATAAGAAGGGCAGAGAGGTGCTGGAGTTTGCCACCGTGCAGGTTCCTTCTGTGCTGGACCGTATTGTGGAGCTTCCTTCTGAGAAGGAGGGAGTACGCGCTGTGATCTTCCTGGAGGAGATCATTGAGAGAAATATTCAGAAGTTATTCTTAAGCCGCGAGGTGGTATGTGCGCATCCGTATCGTATTATGCGTAATGCGGATCTCTCCATCGATGAGGATGAGGCAGAGGATCTTTTAGCGGAGATCCAGAAGTCTCTGAAGAAGCGCCAGTGGGGTGAGGTCATCCGTCTGGAGGCTGAGGAGAAGATGGATAAGCGTCTTCTTAAGATCTTAAAGTCCGAGTTTGATGTGAAGAATGAGGATATTTTCTTTATCAACGGACCGCTGGACCTTACGGTTCTTATGAAGGTCTATGGCATGGATGGCTTTGAACAGTATAAGTCTCCTAAGCATACACCGGCTCCTGTTGTGGAGTTTATGAATGATAAGGATATTTTTGAGGTGATCCGTGAGAAGGATGTTTTCCTGCATCATCCATATATGAGTTTTGATCCGGTTGTGAATTTTGTCCGCCAGGCGGCTAAGGATCCGGATGTTCTGGCAATCAAGCAGACACTGTACCGTGTCAGCGGTAATTCTCCTATTGTTGCGGCCCTTGCGCAGGCGGCTGAGAACGGAAAGCAGGTTTCTGTTCTGGTTGAGCTGAAGGCCCGTTTTGATGAGGAGCATAATATCGTATGGGCGAAGATGCTTGAGGAGGCAGGCTGCCATGTTATTTATGGTCTGGTTGGTCTTAAGACACATAGTAAGATCACTCTCGTAGTGAGAAGAGAAGAGACCGGAATCAGACGTTATGTGCATCTGGCTACAGGTAACTATAATGATTCTACCGCTAAGCTTTATACGGACTGTGGTGTTCTGACCTGTGATGAGAGAATCGGAGAGGATGCTACCGCGGTATTTAATATGCTGTCCGGTTATTCTGAGCCTAAGAGATGGAATAAGCTGTTAGTTGCGCCAATCTGGATGAAGAATCGCTTCCTGAAGCTCATTGAGAGGGAAGCGGAGCATGCGAAGAAGGGGCAGCCGGCGCATATTGTGGCTAAGATGAATTCTCTTTGTGATCCGGTTATTATGTCTGCGCTTTATTATGCTTCCTCCTGCGGTGTGAAGATCGAGTTGCTGGTTCGTGGTATCTGCTGTCTGAAGGTGGGTATTCCGGGTGTTAGTGAGAATATCCAGGTGAGATCTATTGTTGGTGATTTCCTGGAGCATGCGCGTATCTTCTATTTCCTGAACGGAGGGGCAGAGGAGATCTACCTTGGCAGTGCGGACTGGATGCCGCGTAATCTGGACCGCCGTGTGGAGATCGTGTTCCCGGTGGAAGACGAGGATATTAAGGCTGAGCTGATGCATATTCTGGATCTGGAGTTTAAGGATAATGTGAAGGCACATCTGCTGCAGGCGGATGGCACTTATACCAAGCAGGATAAGAGAGGTAAAGTGCTGGTGGCTTCTCAGATGGAGTTTGTGAGAGAAGCTGATGAGAAGGCGGAGCGCTTGAAGAAGGCTGAGAAGGAGCCGAAGAGAGTGTTTATTCCTGCGGAGCCTGTGGCTGATGAATAAATAAATAAATAAATAAGGACGGGTGCGGTCGGTCATATGTCCTATAACGGAACCGTTCGTATTAATTCCTCATGCTCAGGGTGTAGGAGGTCATATGTCCTGTATGGGGACATCCGCAGTGTCGGTACTTAGAGGGTGGGTGCCTCAAAGAGGTGCCCAGCCTCTTACCCGAAGGGCGAGCTTTAGCTCGGTACAGCTACACGAGGACTAAGTGCGAACGGTCCCCAGACAGGACATATGACCGCCTGCACCCGTATTACAGAGATATAATCTGTTGGTATAACACAATTATTTACACTTTTTTGAAAAAAATGCTTGCATTTATGAAAAGGATGCTGTATAGTATCTTCTTGTCAGGCATGACAAGTAAATATGGCCAGTTGGTCAAGGGGTCAAGACGTCGCCCTCTCACGGCGAAAACACGAGTTCGATTCTCGTACTGGCTGCTAGGAAAACCGATCCGATTTGGATCGGTTTTTTTGTTGTGTTGGAGGCGGGAAAAAGAAAAATGAAAAAAATGAAAAAAGGGGTTGATTTTTGGGAGAGGATGGTGTATAGTAATGAAGTCGAGTGACGCGAGCACGAGACAAACGAATATGGCCAGTTGGTCAAGGGGTCAAGACGTCGCCCTCTCACGGCGAAAACACGAGTTCGATTCTCGTACTGGCTGCTAAGAAAACCGATTCAATTTGAATCGGTTTTTTTGTGCGCAAAAACAAGATAGGGCAGGATTATTGGACTCAAAGGGCGGTCAGCCCTTCTTTTTTTGCTTTTTTTCTTGATAAAACAGGCAAAACTGGTTATGATAGAAAACAATTGTGAAAAACGGAGATTATTCTGAAGAAAGGATCAGATAGAATGGCAAAGAATGAAACTTATGACGCAGGCAGTATATCTGTGCTGGAAGGACTGGAAGCGGTCCGGAAACGTCCGGGTATGTATATCGGCAGTGTATCCAGAAAGGGTCTGAACCACCTGATCTATGAGATCGTGGACAACTCGGTGGATGAGCATCTGGCAGGGTACTGTACCAGAATTCATGTAGTCCTTGAAAGTGACGGCTCCTGTACCGTTACGGATGATGGACGTGGTATCCCTGTGGATATGCATGAAAAAGGTGTACCTGCGGAGCGTCTTGTCTTTACCACGCTGCATGCCGGCGGTAAGTTTGATAATTCTGTATATAAGACCAGTGGTGGTCTCCACGGTGTAGGATCTTCTGTCGTAAACGCACTTTCCACCTATCTGGATATCAGGATCAGCAGAAGCGGCTATGTGCACCATGACTATTATGAGCGCGGTATCCCTAAGCTGGATCTGGTGGATGGCCTGCTTCCAAAGCTTGGCCGCACCAAAGAGACCGGAACCTGCATCAATTTCCTGCCGGATCCGGAGATCTTTGAGAAGACCAGATTTTCCGGAACAGAGGTAAAGAGCCGTCTTCATGAGACTGCTTATCTGAATCCGAATCTGACCATTATCTTTGAGGATAAGAGAAAAGAGGAGCCTGAGCTCATTGAGTATCATGAGCCGGAGGGCATCATTGGCTATATCCGTGACCTGAACCAGAACAGCGAGGCACTGCATGAGCCTGTTTATCTGAAAGGCGAAGCCGACGGCATTCAGGTGGAGGTGGCCTTCCAGTTCACCAACGAGTTCCGCGAGAATGTGCTTGGCTTCTGCAACAATATTTTTAATGCCGAGGGCGGTACCCATCTGACCGGCTTTAAGACTATTTTCACCACCATCATGAACAACTATGCCCGTGAGATCGGTGTACTTAAGGAGAAGGATGCAAATTTCACCGGTGCCGATATCAGAAACGGTATGACTGCCGTTGTATCTATCAAACATCCGCAGCCTCGTTTTGAGGGTCAGACCAAGACAAAGCTGGATAACCAGGATGCCTCCAAAGCCACCGCAAAGGTAGTGGGAGAGAAGATGGTATTCTACTTTGACCGTAATCTGGAGAATCTGAAATCCATTCTTTCCTGTGC
>JAGHUU010000181.1 GCA_018064695.1 Candidatus Blautia equi
GATAAGAACATTGCCTCAAACTGGGACGGTGCCAGGTGAATGCCCTTCTTCCGCATGTATTTGAATTATTCTGCGAAAGCTTTGGTATCAGAGGTTTTGGCTGATGCATAATCCTTAACCTCTTCCTCAGTAAAGAACAGACTTCCGAGGGATGCGATGTGATTCAGCTGGTACTTAATGCCTTTCTCTTCAAGGATCTGCTGCATGCCGCAGTAGAGCTTCTCTCCCTTTGCTTCCAGTTCTTTATAGATTTCCTGATGCTCATAGAGATATTTCAGCTGGGTAAGGCCTGCTGCCATGGCGATTGGATTTCCGCTTAAGGTTCCTGCCTGGTATACAGCACCAACAGGAGCTACCATCTGCATAATCTCTCTTTTACCGCCGTAAGCACCTACCGGCATACCTGCGCCGATAATTTTTCCATAAGTGACCATATCAGGTGTAACACCAAAATACTCAGCAGCGCCGCCAAATGCAAGACGGAATCCGGTGATAACCTCATCGAAGATCAGAAGGGCGCCGAACTCATCGCAGAGGGCTCGAAGGCCTTCTAAGAATCCCGGTTTCGGACAAACAACACCCATGTTGGCACCAACAGGCTCAACGATTACAGCTGCAACATCCTCCGGTGCACTCTCCATCAGGGTACGTACACTGGCAAGATCATTGTATGTAGCTGTCATAGTGTCTTTTGTACAGCCCTCAGGTACTCCTGCGCTGTCCGGAACGCCCGCAGTCATTACACCGGAGCCTGCGCTTACCAGCATGGCATCGGTATGGCCGTGATAGCATCCTGCAAATTTGATGATCTTATTCTTCTTTGTATAACCTCTGGCAACACGGAGGGCACTCATAACGGCCTCTGTGCCGGAGTTTACCATGCGGACCATCTCCACATGAGGGATTCGTTCTGTGATGAACTCTGCCATCTCTACTTCAATTTCAGTAGCAGCACCAAAGCTCAGACCTTTTTTGCTTGCCTCCACTACTGCCTCGCGAACTGCAGGGAAGTTATGGCCAAGGATTATTGGGCCCCAGGAGTCGATATAATCGATGTATTCATTGCCGTCCACATCGTAGATATGGCAGCCGTCTGCTCTGTCAATGAAGCGTGGCGCCTCGCCAATGGCACCGTAGGCACGAACCGGGCTGTTTACGCCGCCCGGGATCCTTTTCACTGCACGCTCAAAGAGCTGTTCTGATTTTGTCATCATCCAATTCTCCCTTCGTCCATAAACTTCGCCAGTTCCTTTGCATAATAGGTAAGATAGATCTGTGCGCCTGCACGGTAAGCAGCCACAGCCATCTCACATACGATTCTGTCCTCATCGATCCAGCCGTTGGCTGCTGCAGCCTTCACCATAGCGTATTCGCCGCTTACGCTGTATGCAGCAACAGGAACGTTTGTTGCCTTGCTTACCTCGGATACCAGATCCAGATAGGACATGGCAGGTTTTACCATAACGATATCTGCGCCCTCCTCGATATCCAGGAGAGCCTCCTTGATTCCTTCTCTCTTATTGTGGAAGTCCATCTGGTAACTCTTTCTGTCGCCAAAGGATGGGGCGGAACCGGCTGCCTCACGGAATGGACCGTAGAATGCGGATGCGTATTTTACTGCGTAGGACATGATTGGTGTTTCTTTGTGACCGTTCTGATCCAGAAGCTCACGGATAGCACGGATTCTTCCGTCCATCATGTCTGATGGAGCTACCATGTCTGCGCCAGCCTGCACATGGGATAATGCAGTTTTGGCAAGAAGATCCAGGGTCTGGTCGTTCTCTACTTCATGGCCGCAGAGTACGCCGCAGTGGCCGTGGGAGGTGTATTCACACATGCATACGTCGGTAATATAGTAAAGCTCCGGAGCCTCTCTTTTTGCCACTTCCAGTGCTCTCTGCACAATGCCGTCGGATGCGTAAGCACCGCTTCCCACTTCATCCTTATGATCCGGAATTCCAAAGATCATCACATTGCCAACCCCGGCTTTGTTCAGTCTTTCCAGCTCATATGGAAGTCTGTCTAAACTATATCTGAACTGATTCGGCATAGAAGGAATCTCTTCCTCAAT
>JAGHUU010000134.1 GCA_018064695.1 Candidatus Blautia equi
TATCCACGATCTTCATAACCGGAGATAAGGTGTCATGCATACGGCCTACCATACCATACAGGTCAAACCAGCCAAGACGCATGGAAAAGATGTATTTCAGAATGGTTGCAAAGAAAAAGCTTGGAAGGGAAATACCAACCAGCGCTGCAACTGTGATGGTGTAGTCCAGCTTGCTGTACTGTTTTCTTGCTGCTGCAATTCCAAGAGGAATTGCAATGAAGATCTCCAGGATAAAAGATAAAACGCCCAGAGCAAAGGAATACCAGATAACCTGAGAGAATTTGCTCAGTACCGGCTGATTCCAGAACCAGGAATCGCCGAAGTCACCGCGAACGGCTCTTCCTGCCCAGGAAAAATATCCCTGAATAATGCCTGTATCCAGACCGTATGCTGTGTTCAGCTGCTCTACCCACTCTGCGTAGCTCTTAGAGCCGGGCATGCTGGAAAGGGTACGCGCCTGTGTCTCCACATAGGAGGACGGCAGGCATCGCATAACTCCATAAATGATCATAGAGACGAACACCAGCAGGACCATGGAGATCAAAATACGTTTGATCAGAAACTTTTTCATCTCGTGATTCTCCTTTTCGTTTTCCGGCCTGTTTTTATTGACACGGCCGGCCTGTCCCAAAGTAACAATTCAGCCACTGTCTGAATTGTTACTGAAACGCCCACATTTTAAGTGAACTGTACCCCCACTTACTTTTCTCATCCCAAAGCGGTCTGCGAAAGGAATTCCGTAAAGCGGCAAATATGATAACGCGCTGATTTGCCGACTTGCGTAATTCCTTCCGTAGAAGGGCTGCCTCGTAAGAGGCAGCCCCATATCTACTTAAGGAAGTCATGAAAGATATAAGACTGAATCAGTTATCAGTTCATCTCTACTTTCTCGATCTCGCTCATCCAGCCATAGTATGTGGTCTGGTCTGGAGTTACGGTATCCATGTTGATACGCTGGGTGCTGAAAAGCTCAGCTTCCTGTCTCTGGTAGATCGGGATCTCTACTGCGTAGTCAACTACGAAATCAAGACACTCTTTATATTTAGCTTTACGGAATGCCTGATCGGTGTTGGTTCTTGCTTCCATGATCATCTCATCCAGCTCTTCGTTGTAGATTGCGTAGTGTCCTGCGCTTCCACCCTCGCTGTGGTAGATCTGGAACATATCAGGATCGATGGTGGTAGACCAAGCTGCACACCAGATCTCTGCGGTGTTTCCTTCGATTGCGTTCCAAAGAACGGAAGTATCGGTAAGGTCGTTGATAACAAGGTCAAAGCCGATAGTTTTCAGAGCTTCGCTTGCTGCGGTAACAATACCCATGGATGGGTGGTCACCGGTACCGCCGCCGCCGATCATGAGCTCGTAGCTCAGTTTAGCGCCTTCCGGAGCTGCGGTAAGAACGCCGTTCTCAACAGTGTATCCAGCTGCCTCGAAGAATCCGAGAGCTGCCTGAAGAGCTGCTGCCTCTTTCTCTTCCTGAGACATACCATCGGTGTAGATGTCGTTTCCGTCAACGTCTACAGAGAATGCTACTTTGTAATCAGGATCGGATTTCTGTGGTGCTGCCCAGGAGGTGTTGGAGATTGGGTAGTTGATTACGGATGCAGCCTCTCCATAGTAGGAGTCGATAACTACATCACGGCTTACGGAAAGAACGGTGCCGATAGCTTTACGAAGAGCTTTGGACTCTGCACTGCCGGCATCCTCGCCAACCATAACGTTCTTGGAGTTCATACCGATGTATCCGTATCCTCTGTAGTCAACGAGGGTAACAGCAAGTACGTCACCTACTGCCTCACCGTTGCTGTTCTCGCCCTTGATGTTTGCAAGAGCTTCTTTGGAGATGGATGGCTCGGAAACGTCAACGGTACCCTGAACAACTGCAGGTACGTTATCAGCCTCAGAGGTGGTCTTGAACTGGATGTTCTTAACCTTTGGAGCACCTTTGTAGTAGTACTCGTTTGCTTTCAGGTAAGCGATCTTGTTCTCGTATTTCTCGAATACGTATGGACCAGCGCCCATTGGGCAGGTGGTTTTGCTTCTGATGATGGAGAGGTCACCTTTAGGGAATCCGAAGTTGTTCTCCTCATAGTTGTAAGCTTCTGCATCACCATAGTAGTGCAGTGGCTGTACAGCGATACCAAGCTGGTAGATTGCGGTAGCATCTACTTCAGTCAGGGTTACTTTAACGGTTTTGTCGTCAACTTTTTCGATACCCTCTACGTTAGGAGCGGACTCGCCGGTCTCAACGGAGATCAGGTAATCTTCCGGGAGGTATCCGTAAACGCCCATGTCAGCCTGCTCGGTCTCGGACATAGCGTCGATATCTCCGTCGTATGCTGCTACAAGCTCGGTCCAGTAGTCAGCAAGGGTAGGAACGTCGTCGCCCTCGAGGGTCCAGGTAGCGCCGGATGGAGCGAAGAAGGTTCCGTCCTCATTCAGGCTTCCGAAGCCCCACTCAAGCATACCGTTTGCTACTTCGCTGGACTCGATGTCGATGTAACCAGCTGCGGTACAGTAGTCACAGATGCTCTGTGCGAATGCTTCCTGTGCTGCCGGCCAGTCAACCTCGAAGAACTGTTTCTGCTGCTCCTCGGAAACTACGGAGAAGTCAGTGTTCTCCTCGCCGCCTGCAAGGATTACGTTGTAAAGGGTCTCGGTTCCGCTTCTGTATGCATCCAGACCTTTGATTGGAAGTGCGTAAAGGGAGCTGCTTCCATCGTAGGATGGGTCAAGGTAAGCGTACATGGAGAAGATGACGTCATCTGCGTCCATTACTTCGCCGTCTGCGAATTTTACATCATCACGAAGGGTGAATACGTAATCTACGGTTCCATCCTCGTTCTCGGTAACGTCACAGTTTGCAATTCCCTCATAGAAATAGTCTGTTCCGTTGTAGTTTTTGGTCTCACCTTCGATTCCGTGGTAGATGATCTCACCTGCACGGTCGTTGGAAAGCAGTGCTGCTGCGGTCATGTCAGCAACGTTCTGATCCGGTACGGAGCTTGCAAAAAACTCACTGAATTTCTCGTTCATGTCTGCACATGCAATAACGAGTGGGGTCTCAGCCTCAGCATATACTGCAGTTGCACTGCCGGTCATGCCAAGTACCATGGTTCCTGCTAAAGCAATAGCAGAAATCTGTTTACTTCTCTTCATAATCTTCCTCCTTATGAATTTAAGATTTTTATATTTGTTTTAACCCGTTTCCACGGGGGAAAACCCAAATTTTTTTCACCCGCTCCCGCGGGTGAAACCGCCGGTGGATGAGCTACTATATTTAACCCGCATACACGGAAAAACCAGCATTAGATGCTCCCTCATAAATGATTGTCATCCCCGAAATACTATGACTTACCCGTATACGTGGGGAAACCCGCATTAGATGCTGTCGTGCACGATAGGGCTCCTACATTTTACCTGTAGGCGCTAGGAAGCAGTATTAATTGCAACCTTTCATTTTTCTGCGCGCGGGTACCGCGTGCGGTTTGGAACGCCGGGGGCTGGGGGGATAACCTCCCACTACTCTTCTATCGCGAGCCCTGCGAAGCGGCGGTCGTAGCTCTTTCCGTAGCAGAGACCGAGGAGTTCGGCCAGGGTGAAGCAGAGGATGTACAGGAGTTCCTTCTGCAGGTTAATCTCTCTGAAATGAATGGCGATGAAGATCAGGTCCAGAAGGATACAGATTCCGCCAAGGACCATGATGGCGATGACGGATCTTCTGAGTCTCACCAGACTGTTCTCGTAGGCGGAATGCTCCATACGGATTGGCGCACCTGCGAAGGCATATGCCCCAAGAGCCATATACGCCGTAGGGAGAAACATAAACAAATATGGAAACACGATCCATGCGGTTCGTGAGGAATCCGCATTTAAAAGCCCTGCTGCAAGCTCCAGCAGAAAGAATCCCGCCGCAGCGGCAAAATTCCAGACAGCGGTGCGCTTCTTCTGCGCCTCATCCATAGGCAGGCGGTAATGCTTGCCCACATATTCATACTGTCCGGCTTTGATCCTCTGATAATCTTCCTTATACTTGTTTTTTATCATGATTTCCTCTGTCTTTAGGCATAATAGAGCAAAAAAAAGTCTATAACAGATAAATTATAGCACATTTTCCCTGCAAATATGAGGGAATTCTTTCTGTATAATGGGATTTTTTATTGAAATTTTGTTACTGTTCACTGGCAAGCCAGTAAACAGTAACTTCGCAGGCATATTTGAAGTTTTGCTGCGCAAAAATGCCTGCTCACCCCTGAATCACTTTCGCCGGTCACCTAATCAGCAAGTGATTAGGTGCCGTGTGAACTGTAACGAAATTTTCAATGATCGCATCCATCTCAGGCGATCTGCTGATCGTTCTTTGATGC
>JAGHUU010000299.1 GCA_018064695.1 Candidatus Blautia equi
CCTGCTGCAAGTACGACTGCAGCGATCTTTTTCACATTGAGATGTATAAAATGCAGTTTGTTTTTCATCATATTCCACCTCACCCCTTAATCCTTCAGACCGGAGCTTGCCATGGTCTCAAGGATCTGACTCTCAGCAAGAACGAAGGTGAGAATCGGAACTACCATGACTACTACCAGTACCGCAGCACCCTGACCGGTTCGGGCGATACCGCCGCTCTGGATCTGCTGCAGTGCGTATACAAGGGTCTTTCTCTCTTCAGAATAAATGAAGGTAGATGCTCTGTTGTTCCAAAGTGCCTGAACAGAGAAGATGATAACGGTCATCCATGCAGGTTTTACGTTCGGCATAACGATCTGAAGGAAGATCCTCCACTCACCTGCGCCGTCGATCTTAGCTGCCTCGATCAGGGAGGTTGGAAGACCTTCCATGAACTGCTTCATAAGGAAGAGTCCGATCGGGGATGCAAAAGCAGGAATGACGATAGCCCAGTAGGTATCGATCCAGCCCAGCTTGTTAATGATCAGGTAGTTCGGGATAGCGGTAACCATACCGTTGAACATCATAGCAACGGTAACCAGTTTAAAGAAGCCTGCGCCGCCCGGGAAGTCGTACTTGGCAAGTACGAATGCAGCCAT
Source organism: Candidatus Blautia equi (assembly GCA_018064695.1). GTDB lineage: Bacteria > Bacillota > Clostridia > Lachnospirales > Lachnospiraceae > Blautia_A > Blautia_A equi. The sequence goes on from JAGHUU010000299.1 coordinate 639, forward strand.
GGATCCGAAAAGGAGGGTTCCCATAGTACCTGCCACGGTAATAAATACTGTGTTGAATACGTATCTGGAGAACGGTACCCAGGATTTACCCATGGTAACAAAGAGGTCCGCAAAGTTGTCCAGTGTTGGTCTCTGGGCAAAGATCTTTGGCGGGAACATGAACAGCTCATCCAGTGGTTTTAATGCTGCGTTTACGGCATACACGATCGGGAATACCATGACCATGGCTACCAGAGCAAGGAAAATGTATAAAGCAAGGTCACCTGTGATAGAGCGGTTCGGTTTTCTTCTGCGTATTAACTTTTTACGATATGGTTTTTCGATTTTTTCTTTTTTTGTCTTTGCCATAATATCAGGTTCCTACTCTTCTCAACAGTTTCTGAATTAACGTGTTGCAAATGATCATCATCAGGAACAGGATCGTCGCGATTGCGGAAGCGTATCCCATTTCGAATCGGGAGTAACCATAGTCAAACAGATGGGTTACAACAGTACGTGCTGCATAGTCCGTACTTGGATAACCACAGAGTGCCATGGTAACCTCGCATACGTTAAAGGCCTGTGTGATGGACATAACCGCACCGAACATAAGCATTGGTCTCATACCCGGAAGGGTGATGTACCAGAGCTCCTGCCAACGGTTCTTGATACCATCCATACATCCTGCCTCGATCTGGGATCTGTCGATACCCTGGAGACCTGCTACGAAGGAAAGGAAGCCCTGTCCAAGGGACAGCCACAGGATAACCAGCATACAGATAGGAAGCATGTACCTGGGATCAATGAGCCAGAGTTTCGGCTGGTCAATGATGCCCCAATCCATGAGGAGTGCATTTACATAACCGTAAGCGTCACCACGGAAGAATACGGTAAAGATGACGAAACAGTTACCGGCAATGGTAGGTGCGTAGAAGATAACTACGGCTACGCTTCGGATCCAGCGTGGAAGCTCGTTGATGAGCCATGCAAAAAGGAAGGAAGCGATGTATCCCAGAGGACCGGTGATAACTGCGATCATCAAGGTGTTTTTCAGACCGATGAGGAAGATGTCATCCTCAAGAAGCAGGCTGATATAGTTCTGAAGACCGATGAATCTCGGACTTTCCAGAATGTTGTAATAGGTAAAGCTGTAATAAATAGAACTCAGCACCGGAAGAATATAAAACAGGAAGAACACGATTGCGTACGGTGCCAGGAACAAATAGCACATCTTGCTCTTTTTGGCTTTTATCATGGCCACGGAAAGATTATGTTTCCGAAGGGTCAGATATTTACTGAAATAACCTTTCATTCGAACCTCCTTTACTCTAACGGCATACCAAACTCGGTTCTCTTCTTCTTGATCTCTTCGTCGATCTTGATGGAGTAGTCGATGATGGTCTCACGCGCATCGTCCTTGTCGTTGATAACTTTACGGATCGCGTTGGAGATGTGACGTCCGGTGAAGTATCCACCAGGAACCTCACGGATACCTACGGTCTGTTCCCACTGTTCGTTAAGGACCTTGATATCCTTTGCGCTCCATGCAAGGTTTGCGAATGCGCTCTTGTTAGCAGTTGCATAACGTGCGGAGGATCCGAGGAGTGCCTCGATCTCGCGTCCGAAACGTACCTGTGTATCCTGAGATGCCCACCATTTCATGAATTCCCAGGATTTGTTCTTCAGATCCTGGCTCTCGGTGGTGATCATCATGGATGCGGAACCGGTAATGAATGCGGAACGGTCGATGGTTCCGTCCGGCTGAGGGGTTCCAGGAATTACGGTGAAGTCCCAGAGACCGCGGATCTCAGGTGCGGATACCATAAGGGTATTGTAAATGGAGTATGGCATGATACCGATCGGCATCTCACCGGAACGGAAACGGCTTACGAAGTCGAATACTACCGGGATACCATAGTCATTGAAATATCTTGTATAGTCGTCAAACGCCTTAACGCCTGCCTCTGTATCAACGGTGGTTCTGGTTCCGTTCTCGTTGTACATGTCTCCGCCGTACTGGTAAAGCAGTGTGAAGTAGAGAGACAGATCAGGGTAGTTTGCCATAGCTGCGTTGGTTGCAACGGAAGTGGTACTGCTGCCGGCTGCGGTAGGAATACCAATAGAGAGGTTGTTGCCCTGAATAGTAGGAAGAAGCTCAATGAGTTCTTTCCATGTATTAGGAAGCTCCAGTCCAAGCTCCTCCATAACGTCCTCACGATAGAACATTACATTGAAGGTCTGGGTCTCAGGAATTCCGTATATGGCGTCATCCAGTCTGTACTGCTCGTAGGAGCTTGGAGTGAAGTCCTTAAGGACATCCTGCAGATCCGGGAACTGTGCCAGGTTCTCAGCGGAACCACGGAGTGCGTAGTTAACCGGCTGGTCAGCACCTGCGGAAAGAATTACGTTTGGTCCGCGGCCTGCCATAACGGCGTTCAGCACTGCATCCTGTGCTACTACCTCAACGTTTACCTTGATGCCGGAATCCGGTGTGAAGGTATCATCGACCATAGCCTTAAGGATGGTACCCTGATCACGACCGGTCAGTACCCATACCTTGATGATGTCATCGGAAGCACCTTCGTCATATACGTCACCGACTGCATTGTAATCTACAATGAAGGATGCGATGAAGGATTTCACCTCATGTGCTGCTGATGCAAGAATGCCTGCTTTTTCTTTTTTGTTTTTAACGTCCACACCGCTTACGGTGATGTAGTCAACGTCCATTCTGGTCTCGCTCATACCTAAGGAAGCAGTACCGAGTGCGGTGATGTTATCCTTAAAGGTGGTGAACTCCAGAGTGATCTTGTTTGGTTTCTGTACGAAACGCTCCAGCTGCTGTGCAATGGTCTGAGCCGTAGCAATGTTGCCGGCCTTCTGTCCACTGTATGCAACCATGTCATCTACGATCTTGAAGAGTCTCAGGGACTCAAGATCCATAGCCTTGATGACATCAGGATATACCTGCTGGATGTTATAGTCACGGTACTGGTCAGGGTTTGCGCCTACGTAAACCAGCAGCTGACGGTAGATCTGGTTCAGACGGAAGGTGGAATCCTCAAGAGACTCAAGGATGCCTCCCAGGGTACCAAGGGTAGCCTCAAGGCGAATGGTGTGATCACCTTTCTCCAGATATACCTGATATGGTGTGCCGCTCTCATCTGCAAGCTCCATGCAGTTCCAGTCGTTCTCGTATGGGAACGCAACTGCATCCAGCTCTTTGAACGGAACCTCGCCGTCGATCAGAACTCTACGGCAGGAAACGCTTCCACGGTCATAGTTCTGACGGCCTTTGATCATAAAGTGATAGTAGCCATCCTCCGGAACGCTGAAGTTCCACTCGATCCACTGACCGGAGCTTCTCCATGCGTCACCGCCGGTGTAGTTCAGAACGGTCTTTGTTACACTGTAAGGGCTGGTGGTAGGTGAAGAACGATCATACTTCGCATAAAGAGAAGGATCGGAACGACGCACAGAATCTTCTCCCTGAAGGATCTGGCTGTAGGTTCTTCCCTCACCGGATGCCTCAGAACCGCTGCAGGCATCTTTGTACTCTGCATAGGTCTGTTTTGGTGTGATGGCTTTCAGGGTGAGTCCGCCAATGATCATAGGCTCGTTAACGCCTACAAAGCTGAGGGTGTTCTCTCCCTTTTTGAAATAAAACTCGTATGGCTCGGTAATGTAGCCCATGTCGTCCCGGCAGTAAGCGGACTGCCAGTCCAGGATCTCTTTCTGGGAAGGACGAATTTCATTGCCCTGATTGTCCACACGAGGAGCTGCCGCATCGGTAAAGATTCGGCCGAAGGTCATGTTGGCTGCATCCTCAAAAGGAAGCTCGTCGTTGATGTAAAGAGCACGTTCCACTTTTACACCGCGGGATTCTACCGGATAGTAGTCGAGGAGAATGTTATACAAACCCTCTTCAGGGACATCTACGATCCAGCTGACTTTGGAAGTGGAGTCTGTAAACAGACCTTCCTCTACCTCTTTCACTTCTTCTCCCTCGGAGTATCCAAGAACATCTACTGCGATGTCCTTCTGCGGATAGCTCTTTCCCTCATTCGCATTGGCGTAGATGGTATATGTACCTTCACGATTCAGTCCGTCTACGTCAAGAACCAGGTCCTTTCCTTCGTACTTCTCATGAAAATCAGAGATTCCCCTGCGATTCAGCAGGAGGAGCGCAGCAACGACTACAATGATCACTGCAAGTCCAATCCATATAGACTTTTTTCGAAAAATGCTTTCTTTTCCAATCATATTTTTCGCATGCCTCCGTTTCATGACATTATTCATTTCTGCCAATGTACCCACACTGACAGTTGTCCCTATTGTGCATTTTAACAAAGGCATTTCTTGCTTTTCTTACCATTTTTTGCTATACTGGATACTGTAATTGCGAAATAAAATGATTGATTCGCCGATTATAAATAAAAATGCATTATTTTACGAAATTTTTTCGTTTTTATTAGAAAACACGCAGGAAATAACTATGAACCCATCAGATTTATACACTCTCACCCCTGAGCAGAAGGCTGCCTACTCTGTTCAGCCGGATCACATCTCTTCTTTTGAGACAAAAATGCATGACGAATACGAGATCTCCCAGTCCGTAAAGGGGACTTCTCTCCGCTTCTGGCTCAATGACCTGAATGAGGATTTCACCATGCACTGGCAGACTACCATCGAGCTGATCCTCCCTGTGGAGAAGGAATATACCGTTGTAGCCAACAACACCAGCTATCATCTGAACCCCGGGGACATCTTCATCATCCCGCCCGGCATCCCGCATTCCATCAAATCCGTGCCGGAGGGCTATCGGTTCGTCTTTTTATTTGAGATGGACCCCCTCACCAGATTCCAGAATTATCAGCACATCCGTGCCCTGCTCACAAACCCTTCCATCATCACTGCGGATACCCATCCGGAGCTGTATCCTACAGCCATCTCTCTCATCATGGAGGCTGCCCGTGAGTACTGGTCACCGGACCGCTATTATAAAGAGCTGATCATCTACTCTATTCTTATGAAGCTTCTGGCTGAATACGGCAATTACCGCATCCACCGCACGGAGAGCATCAAGGCTCCGACCAATACGCCTCACGAGCTGGCACTGCGCTTAAACCGTGTTTATCAGTATATTGATGACCATCTATCCGAAAATATTCAGCTGGAGGACGCGGCTAAGATCGCCAACTATTCCATCTACCACTTCTCCAGACTTTTCAAGGAGTCCACAGGTCAGACCTTCTCCGAGTATGTGCGCCATGTCCGCATCAAGGCTGCCCAGCAGCTTCTGCAGCAGGTGGATACCCAGATCATCTGGATCGCCCACGAGTGCGGCTTTTCCAGTCTCTCCACCTTCAACCGCACCTTCCGCAGCGTCACCGGCTCCACCCCAAGCGAGTACCGTTCGCTGTGCTCCCTCCCGTCATCACATATGTCACCACCTGAAATCTAAGAGTGGGACAGTGGGACAGGGACCCGGTTCAATTTTCATTAAGAAAATTGAACCAGGTCCCTGTCCCCCTGTCCCACTTTTTTTACTGAACGATTCCAAATCCGGAGATGGAGAAGCTCTTGTCGAAAGAGTCGTCCTCCATTACCACCTGTATCTCATGCCATGCGGCTTCTGTTTCATTCAGGCAGATATATGGGCTGTTGTGTACCCAGCCTACTGCCAGAGGGTCCAGATGCAGGACCTCTTTTCCGTCTACCAGGACCACTGCCTTTCCAACCTTTGGATCGGCGCTGTCCATCATGACGATGAGTGCTGCGCGGCAGTGCACCTTCATGGTAAACGGTGCAAAGCTCTCTTTTGTCTCATTTCCCTCATAATACCAGTTAAAGGCAAATTCCGGTGTGCCGATGGCATCCATGTTTCTCTCCACCAGCTGTTTTGGTCCGCCTGCGGCACCAAAGCTGCCTGCGGCGATCTCCATCTCCGGAAGGGAGTGCTTCTGATCCACCAGTTTTACTTCTGTGAAGGTGTCTCCGATAGCCGGAACCACTTTTCGATAATCATCATCCTCGTATGCTTTCTCATCCGCCATCACCTGTCTTACCAGATAGAGCATGCAGTCTGCCATGATGGTATGGCCAAGGTTGGTTGGATGGAATCTGTCATAGAAGAACTGATTTCTGGTCATGATCATCTTCTTCGGATCCAGGAACTGCCAGGATACGGCATTCTTCACGCTGACTGCCGGGATATTGTAGGCCTCCGCCACAGGGATCAGTCTGTCCTGCAGGTTCCAGTCGTCGGCAAATACCGCAAAGAGAAGGATCACTGCCGGTGCGTTAGGCGCAAGCAGGATGCGTTTTACCAGAGACTCATAGCAGACACCGCCGGTCTCATCTCCCGCATCGTTTACCGCGAACTCCACAACCACCAGGTCGGGCTCCTCCGCATAGTCATTCAGCACGTCCACCTCATAGCGGATCATGCCAAGCTCGGAAGGGGTGCCGCCCACGCCGGCTTTTATATAGGTAACATTTTCAGGATCCGCACCGGTCAGGGTCAAGAATCCCTCATAGAATTTTCTGGAATAACACTCTTTATTGATAGGCACCGCGCCTGCACCCTGGGTGATGGAGCCGCCGATGGCTGCGATGGTGACCTTCTCACCCTTCTGCGCCTTCTCGATGACTTTTTTCAGGCGGTACGGATTGCCGTAATGCATGATGGCTTTCTCGATCATGCCCGCATATTCAGGAGAGGCGGTGTCCACCGGCTTCTCATCCACACACGGCGGTGCGTCAAAGCCCTCATTCAGATAAAAGCGCACGGAAACCAGCGCTACCATCTTAGGTTTTGCAAAGGAAAAACGGATCTGGCCGGGAATATTTTCCTCGCCGTTCCACGGATGCTCGTCCAGATCAAGCACGCGCTCCATGCCGTCGGCCGCACATTCCAGCAGAAGGGTGCTGCCCTTTCCATAGAGATCCTCTTTTCCGTACATCTGGAAGTGGAAGTTTACGTTCTCGTTCACGTCCTCAGCCTGAACGGCTTCCACGGTGACGCCGATCTTCTTTACCAGTTTTCTGAAGCCTTCGGTGGTCTCCATAAGCTTCAGCATATCCTCATCTGTGATGGATCCCACAAGACGTGCTGCGCTGATCATGCGTCCGCCGTCCATATATAAAAACTGAATATAGGATCCGTCCGGCTGCTCGTTTCCTGCAACCTGTTTTCTTCTCATAATATAAAAGCTTTTCAGCTTTTTCTCCGGATCCTTTGGTGCTTTGGGTCCAAGTGCCATTTTTTCTCTCCTCTTTCCTGCTGTTTCAATTCACCTTAGCTACTTCGTTTCCGAATCTGTCATAGATCACATCGCCGTTGGTCAGCATGTAATCGCCCCCGCGGATCAGTTCCGCATACTCCTGGATTGAGGTCAGGCGCTTTTTAAAAAGTACGCCGCCGCCAAAGAGATTTGTGGAGTGAACATCGGATCCTGCGGTCATTGGGAAATTGTGTTCCTTTGCATAGGCGATGGCTTTTGTATCAAAGGCAGGATCGTTGTGGGAGGTGCTTTTGTGATTGGAATGGGTGGCGTTGATGGCCTCCACCGCATGGGCATATTCCGGATACAGCCGGATCTCGGGGATGTACCATTCCTCTCTGTATGGATGGGCATGTACCAGGAAACCGCCTGCTGCGGAGACGATCTCAAAATGCTCCTTCACACCGGCAGTTCTAAGCTCCGGATGAGCCTTCAGCCATTCCGGGCTGACACCGTAGGTCAGGAATTCCGTGGCATCAAAGCCGGCTTCGTAGCCCCAGAAGACATCCAGGTCGTGCTCTTTTCCGTAAGCCAGGGCTTCCTCATAACCCACAATAAACTGATCCACCCACTCTTCCCACGGAAGATCGCGGGAAACGGCGGTGTTTCCGCCCCAGTTGTGCTCGGTGATGATGATGCCCGCGTAGCCGTATTCCTTTGCGGCTCTGGCCATCTCCTCCCCTGTGCAGCGTGCGCAGGCGCTTCCGCGTTTTGTGTGGAGATGGGTCTCATATAAATATTTATAGTCCTGATACATGATGAACCTCTTTTTTACTTTCTATTTTAATCCCGGATCAGAGAAGGATGTACTTCAGCACAAACAGAATTGCGAGGACGTACATAAGTCCTGTGATGCTCTTTCTTTTGCCGGCGATTACGTTGATCACTACATAGGAGATAACGCCCACTGCGATACCCTCGGAAATGCTGTAGGTGAGAGGCATGAAAAGCAGGCAGAGATATGCAGGGATGGCCTCTGTCATATCCTCAAAGCTGATCTCCACAACTGCGCTGATCATAAGGAATCCTACAAAGATCAGGGCCGGTGCGGTGGCAAAGCTTGGGATGGTGGTGAATACAGGTGCCAGGAACAGGGACAGAAGGAACAGGGCTCCGGTCACAATGGAGGCAAGTCCGGTTCTGCCGCCCTCTGCCACACCGGAGGAGCTCTCTACGAATGTGGTGGTGGTGGAGGTTCCGAGGATCGCACCTGCGGAGGTAGCGATGGCATCTGCCAGAAGGGCTTCCTTGATTCTTGGGAGACGTCCGCGCTCATCCAGCATGTTAGCCTTGTTAGCCACGCCGATGAGGGTTCCCAGTGTATCAAACATATCTACAAATAAGAAGGAGAACATGATAATGATGAAATCAACGAGATTGAAATCGATCTTGCTGAAGTTGAAGCACTGACCGGCAGTCTCCTTGATGGCCCAGATATCAAAGCTTCCCCAGGATGGGATCAGGGAGTAGAATCCGGCCTCAGGTGTTACCTGATAAATACCTGCCTTCTGGCAGATAATGCCGAGGATCCAGGTGATAATGATGCCGTAAAGCATAGCGCCTTTTACTTTCTTTACGTACATAATAGAGATGATCAGAAGACCAACAATGGCCAGCAGCGCACTGATTCCAACAGTATGGAAGTTCTCACGGAAGTTTACAAGGGTTACAAGTGTGGCACTGTCCACAACGATATTGGCATTCTGCAGACCAATGAAGGCGCAGAAAAGACCGATACCTACGGATACACCTTTTTTCAGCTGCAGCGGGATGGCATTGAAGATGGCCTCGCGCACGTTGGTGACGGAGAGGACAATGAAGATCAGACCTTCCACAAATACAGCCAGAAGGGCAAACTGCCAGCTGTATCCCATGGTGCCGCAGATGGTATATGCAAAGAATGCGTTAAGTCCAAGTCCCGGTGCCAGCGCAAATGGATAGTTTGCCATAAACGCCATTAAAAAGCATCCCAGGAAGGAGGACAGCGCGGTGGCTGTGAGGATCGCATTCGGGTTCATGCCGGAGGCGGATAAGATAGACGGGTTTACGGCCAGAATATAGGCCATGGTCATAAATGTGGTGATGCCGGCTACGATCTCTGTACGTACATTCGTGCCGCGTTCGCTCAGTTTGAAAAATTGATCCATAATTTTTCTTCCCCTTTGGTTTTTTAGTTTTCCGGAAGGCGGCGCCTTCCCTAATAAAATATACACCTCTTCCCCTCAAAAGAAAAGAGGGACTGTTCACGCCTGAATCACTTTCTCCGGTCACCTAATCAGCAAGTGATTAGGTGCCGTGTGAACTGTTACATTTATTGTACTTTTCCTTCTTTGCTCGTCATTATCGAACGCGTGTTCGTATTTTTGTATTGACTTTTCGAACGTGTGTTCTATAATAGAGACAGATCAGAAAAAAGGAGGTGGAGCCATTGAGCATCCCAGCTACGTTAAGAAAAGAAAAAGTATATATCAAAGTCACTTCCGACTTTGACGCCACCGGATATATGCAGCCCCGTTTCATCACCTGGTCAGACGGCCGCATCTTCCGCATCGATCAGGTTACGGATTTCCGACCGGCCGGGGCCATCGGTTCCCCGCACAACTGCGACTGTTACACCATCCGGGTGAACGGAAAGGCGCGGCATCTGTTTTTTGAGCGCACAGATCCCCTGTTCCGAAGCCTTGTAGGCCGCTGGTTTGTGGAACGCAGCACAGAGTTATGAATAATATGACGAACACAAAAGAACGCACTTATATTGCCATAGATTTAAAAAGCTTTTATGCATCCGTGGAATGCACCGCCAGAGGGCTGGATCCCCTGACTACCAATCTTGTGGTGGCGGATGAGTCCCGCACGGAAAAGACCATCTGTCTGGCCGTATCCCCATCCCTTAAGGCCTACGGAATTTCCGGCCGTGCCAGACTTTTTGAGGTGATCCAGCGGGTGAGGGAAGTGAATGATGAGCGCCGCAGCCGGGCGCCGGGGCGGAAGTTCTCCTCTTCTTCCTTTGATGATCCTGCGCTGCAGGCAGATGCCTCTCTGGAGCTCGCCTACATCACTGCTACGCCCAGAATGCAGCTTTATATGGATTATTCCACGCAGATCTACAATATTTATCTGAAATATATCGCTCCTACGGATATTCATGTTTATTCCATTGATGAGGTCTTTATTGA
>JAGHUU010000228.1 GCA_018064695.1 Candidatus Blautia equi
CACCGCCTTGGCCACTTTATTGGCCTCTCCGAGCACGAGTACGGCGATGTTTCCTCCGCAAACATGACAGAAGCCAAACCGGGCATGATCTTCTCCATTGAGCCGGGCATCTACGTATCCGGCGACACCGGCGTACGCGTGGAGGACCTGGTCCTGGTAACTGAGGATGGCTGCGAGATCCTGAACCACTTTTCGAAAGAACTTGAAATACTGATGTGAGCAGCAGTTTGAAACAGTGAGCCAGGTCCCTGTCCCCATGGCTCAAAACTATTTATCTCTTGTGTTTTTTGCTTTGACGTGGTAAAATGCCACTAACATGCTCTGACAGAGCATAATATATCCCGAACAGGAGGAAATTCAAATGAACAAAATGTTTAAAGTCTTAGCAGCTACTGCTATCTCTGCATCCATGATCGCAACTGCAGTTGTACCTGCATTTGCTGAGGAAGCAAACGACAACTGGAAAGTAGCTATCCTTACCGGTACCGTATCCCAGGGTGAGGAAGAGTTCCGTGCAGCTGAGAAAGCAATCGCTACCTATGGCGAGGAGCACATTGTGACCGCTACCTATCCTGACAACTTCATGTCTGAGATGGAGACCACCGTTTCCCAGATCGTATCCTTCGCATCTGATCCAGACGTAAAAGCAATCGTTATGTGCCAGGCAGTTCCTGGAGCAAAAGCCGGTTTCGACAAAGTACGCGAGATGGGACGTGATGACATCCTTATGATCGCAGGTACTCCACAGGAAGATCCAGACGTTATCGCAGCAGCAGCTGACGTAGTTATGTACGCAGATGAGGCAGCACAGGGCGATACCATCATGGAGAAATGTGCTGAGTGGGGCATTGATGTATTTATTCACTACTCCTTCCCACGTCACATGGCTATGGAGCTTATCGTAGCTCGTCATGAGCTTCTTCAGGCTAACGCTGATGCACTTGGCATCGAGCTGGTAGACGTTACCGCTCCGGACCCAACCGCAGAGGCTGGTCTTTCCGCTTCCCAGCAGTTCATCCTTGAGGATGTTCCACAGCAGCTCGCTAAATACGAGGGCAAAAAAGTAGCATTCTTCACCACCAACTGTGGTATGCAGCCATCTCTTCAGACCGCATGTCTTGACGAGCCAAACGCTTACTATCCACAGCCATGCTGCCCATCCCCATATCATGCATTCCCAGCTACCCTCGGTCTTGAGCTTGAGATCGGTGGAGATGACGCTGCAGCTCTTGAGCAGATCGCAGCTAAACTTGCTGAGCATGACGCTGTAGGCCGTTTCTCTACCTGGCCTTCTCCAGTTGCTATGACCATCATCGAGGTTGGTGTTGAGTACGCTAAAGCTTACATCGATGGCGAAGTAACTGAGAAAAACGACGGTGCTAAACTTGCTGAGATGCTGAATGACAAAGCAGACGGTGCAAAAGTTGCTAACTATACCGATGCAAAAGGCAACACCATTGACAACTACTACACCATTCTTCTTTCCCCAGTCAGCTTCGAAGACTATCTGAAATAAACTGTAAATTGCGCGGCTCACCCAAGACGGTTGGGTGAGCCGTTTTTAGATTCAAAGAAAAGATCAGAGTAGAGTAGTAGGAGAGGAAAAAATGAGCTCAGAATATGTTCTTGAGATGAAGAACATCACCAAGCGTTACGGCGACAACACCGTACTGAGTGATGTTTCCCTTTCTGTAAAAAAAGGTGAGATCCATGCACTTCTGGGAGAAAACGGTGCAGGAAAATCCACACTGATGAACACCCTTTTCGGTATGCCTGTCATCCATAACACAGGCGGCTTTGAAGGAAAGGTCCTGCTGGACGGAGAAGATGCCCACATCATGTCCCCGTTTGACGCCATGCAGAAGGGAATCGGTATGGTACATCAGGAATTCATGCTTCTTCCGGGATTTACCATTACAGAAAATATTAAATTAAACCGCGAGATCACCAATTCAAACCTGGTCAGCAGGATCCTTGGCAAGAATCTGGAGAGTCTGGATATGGCAGCTATGTCCTCCGACGCCAGAAAAGCGCTGGACAGCGTAGGTATGGGTATTGATCAGTCCACAAAAGTACAGGGACTCCCTGTAGGTTATATGCAGTTTGTGGAGATCGCGCGAGAGATCGATAAGACCGGAATCAAGCTTCTGGTATTCGATGAGCCTACCGCGGTACTGACAGAGTCTGAGGCTGCACAGCTCATAAAGGTCATGAAGCAGATCGCAGACAGCGGCATTGCTGTTATCTTCATCACCCATCGTCTGGATGAGGTTATGGCCGCTACCAACAGCATCACCATTCTCCGTGACGGTAAGCTTGCCGCTACCAGAAAGACCAGCGAGACCAGCATCGTAGAGCTGGCAGAGCTGATGATCGGAAGAAAGGGCGAAGCCGTTGTGGAAACCGATAAGAGAGAGGTTCCGCACGAGAAGGTAGCACTGAAAGTAAGAAATCTTAAGGTTGATATGCCCGGCGAGCGCGTGCGCGGCATCGACCTTGATGTATATGAGGGAGAGATCCTTGGCATTGGCGGTCTGGCAGGCCAGGGAAAACTGGGTATCCCTAACGGTATCATGAGCATGTATGACGTAGCCGGCGAGGTAGAACTCTTTGGCGAGCCATTAAAGCTTGGTGACACCAAGACCGCACTGGAGGCCGGAATCGCCATGGTTTCCGAGGACAGAAAGGGCGTAGGCCTTCTTCTGGACCGCTCTATTGAGGACAATATCGTATTCAACGCCATGCAGATCCATGGAGATTACCTCCATAAGATCGGTCCGGTGACCTTGAAAAATGCCAAAGCCATCCGCGAGGTGGCTCTGAAGATGATCAAAGAGCTGGATATCCGCTGCTTTGGACCGCTTCAGAATTCCGGAACACTCTCCGGCGGCAATCAGCAGAAGGTCTGCATCGCCAGAGCCCTCTGCATGAATCCTAAATTCCTCTTTGTATCCGAGCCTACCCGTGGTATCGATATCGGTGCGAAAAAACTGGTACTTGAGACACTGGTGGATCTGAACAGAAAGCAGGGAATGACCGTAGTCATCGTATCCTCCGAGCTTCAGGAGCTTCGAAGTGTATCCGACAGAATCGCCATCGTATCCGAGGGCAAGCTGGTAGACATTCTTCCGGCAGATGCCTCCGATGCCGATTTCGGTCTTGCCATGTCCGGCATTAAACCATCAGAACATAAGGATGGAGGTGCAAACTCATGACAAAAAGTAAAACCAGAAAGATTCTTTCCGGAATCCTTCTCATCCTGGCTGTCATCTGTCTGGTTGTGGGCGGTATCAACCTTCCAAAACAGACCGGCACCGCAGGAGAGGACATCCTGCAGGATCTCCGTGTACAGACCCTCTTAAATGCCACCGGTGACAGTGTGGTAGAGAGCTATGTAGCCATCGCAAAGAAAGAAGCCACCGCAAAGGCTAAGGAAGCCGGCGGCGGAATGGCTGAGATCCGTGATGCAGTAGCAAAAGCCGAGGAAGAGACCCGTGAGAAATATTCCAACGCTGAGACAGACTATTCACAGATCGAGACCAGCGGACTGAAATCCGCCATCACTGTATATATTGATTCCATCAAGGATTATGCAGAAACTGAAAAAACTGCCAGAGACGCTTACATTGCCGAGCACTATGACGAGGCTAAAGCTGCTCTGGATGCCAAACACGAGCAGATGCTCGCTGCAGGCGAGGAGGTCAACGCAGACGAGGAAGTAGTCGTTGATATGTCCGGTTTCGAACCTACCAAAGAGATGGAGGAGAAACAGGCAGCAGCGAAAGAAACCTATAAAGGCGTAGGTAAAGAAGTACAGGGAATCTTCCCTCTTCTTGACGACGCAGCCCTTGAGACCCTGGAGGGAACTGTAGAGGGTATCCTCTATCAGGCGGGCGATAACTTTGCCCTTCAGTATGACCGTTATACAGCTAACGGTGCGAAAAACGTGGCAGGCTCCGCTAAGGTTCTCCGCTATGCAGATGACCTGCTTTTCACCGCCATCTTCCTCATTGTACTTGCAGCACTGCTTCTGTACTATGAGCTTCTGGTGGCAAAGCTTGGTATGCCGCGTGTTATTATCGGCGCCTTCTTTGTACTTCTGTGCTTCATGTGTCTGTGGTATGACCTTTCTCTTTCCACACTCCTCAGCAACACAGTTGTACGTATGGGTATGAATGCCATCATGGTACTGGCCATGGTTCCGGGTATCCAGTGCGGTATCAGCCTGAACCTGGGTCTTCCAATCGGTCTTGTAGCCGGTCTGATCGGCGGTCTTCTGACCATCGAGCTTGGCATCCCCGGATGGGGCGGCTTCTTCTTCGCTATTTTAGTAGGCTCTGTGCTGGCAGCGATCTGCGGTTATCTGTATGCGCTGCTCCTGAACAGACTGAAAGGCGATGAGATGTCCATCACCACTTATGTTGGTTTCTCCATCGTATCCCTTATGTGTATCGCATGGCTGGTGCTTCCATTCAAATCTCTGAAGCTGAGATGGCCGCTTGGAACCGGTCTTCGTAACACCATCGGTCTGGATAATACAAACTTCAGACATATCTTAAATGATTTCCTGGCTTTCAACATTGGAAGCTTTACCGTGCCTACCGGACTTCTTCTGTTCATGGCACTTTCCTGCTGGATCGTATGGCTCTTCTCCAGAAGCAAAACCGGTGAGGCTATGCTGGCAGTTGGAAACAATGCAAGATTTGCCGAGTCCACCGGTATCAATGTAGATAAGATGCGTATCATCGGTACTGTATTCTCTACCGTACTTGGTGCTATTGGTATTCTGGTATATTCCCAGAGCTACGGTTTCATGCAGCTCTATACAGCACCTCGTCAGATGGGCTTTGTGGCAGCTTCTGCCATCCTCATCGGTGGTGCATCCACCAGCCGCTGTAAGATCAGCCACGTGCTGATCGGTACCTTCCTGTTCCAGGGTGTACTGACTCTTGGTATGCCTGTAGCAAACGTGCTTGTACCTGGTTCCACCATTTCAGAGACTCTTCGAATCCTGATCTCCAATGGAATCATTCTGTATGCACTTACAAAGTCAGGAGGTGCTTCTCGTGGATAATAAAAAGAATTTCTCTGAAATTATTCGAAGCAATGCGGTTACCATCATGTTCGTGGTTCTCTGTATTGTCTGCCTGATCTTCTCCGGTCAGACAGTGCCATACGTTCTCTACGAGCTGTTTGGACGTATGAGCCGTAATGCATTCATTGTACTGGCACTGATCATCCCGATCATCGCCGGTATGGGTATCAACTTTGCCATCACCATCGGTGCTATGGCTGCACAGATCTCCGCTCTGTGGATGATCGAGTGGGGCGTTTCCGGTCTTCCGGGATTCCTTCTGGCACTGGTTATGACTCTTCCGATCGCTGCCATCTTTGGCTTCCTCATCGGTAATCTGTTAAATAAGATGAAAGGTCAGGAGATGATCGGTGGTCTGATCCTTGGCTATTTTGCAAACGGATTATACCAGCTGCTGTTCCTGTTCATCTTTGGAAATCTGATCCCGTTAAATGCACCGGGTCTTGTTATCAAAGGCTCCACCGGTGTGGCAAATACCATCGACCTCTCCAACGACCGCGGATTTAAATATGCGCTGGACGGTATCTGGAAGGTGCCTTTTGGAACCGCATTATATGTGGTATGCGGAGCATTTGCTCTTTATACCATCCTTATGCTGGTTATGAAGAAGCTGGATGCAAAGAAAGCCGGCATCCGCATTGCCATCGCAGCTGTTCTGGTAGTACTCTACCAGATCCCATTTGTGGCAAGCCTGTTTGCTATGGTCAACGTGCCTATGGTTACTTTTATGGTCATCGGCCTTCTCTGCGTATTTAATAACGCTATTATGAAGACCAGACTCGGTCAGCAGTTCCGTGCAGTAGGTCAGAACCGTACTGTGGCAAATGCTTCCGGTATCAATGTGGATAAGGTTCGTGTGATCGCCATTGTGATCTCCACTGTACTGGCCGGATGGGGACAGCTCATCTTTGTTCAGAACATGGGATCCTTCCAGACTTATGGTGCTCATGAGCAGGTAGGTCTTTACGCAGGTGCTGCCATCCTTGTAGGTGGTGCTTCCATTAAGAAGGCTAACAACAGCCAGGCTATTCTTGGATGTATCCTGTTCCACCTTCTCTTCATCGTGGCTCCATCCGCAGGAAAGAACCTCTTTGGCGATGCTGCCATTGGTGAGTATTTCCGTGTATTCATTTCCTACGGCGTTATTGCTCTTGCACTGGTTATGTATGCATGGAACGATGTTCGTAAGAAATCCAATCTGGATGAGCTTTAATTTCCACAGGAAACAGAGGAATTATATACTATGAAACAGGGTGCTTTTTATACCGGAAAATACAGAAACCGTTTTGCGGAGCTTGGCTATTCCGAGAAGGAGATCGAGGATAGAAAGGAAGCCATCTTCCAGACACTTTTCTATGGAAGTGAGGATGAGAGAATTTATCATCCGGTGGGAGATGACATGGGTTATATGGAGGACACCGGTAATATCGATGCCAGAACAGAGGGAATGTCCTACGGCATGATGATGTGTGTCCAGACTGACCATCAGGAAGAATTCAACCGGATCTGGAAATGGTCCAAGACCTATATGTTCATGACAGAGGGCATCAATGCGGGCTATTTTGCATGGTCCTGCCAGCCGGATGGAACCAAGAACGCCTACGGTGCTGCACCTGACGGGGAAGAGTACTATGCCATGGCTCTTTTCTTCGCATCCCACCGCTGGGGTGACGGAGAGGGTATCTTTAACTACAGCAAAGAGGCAAAGGATCTTCTTCACACCTGCATCACCAAGAAAGGCGACGGCCGAAACGGAAGAGAGATGTGGGATCCTGAGAATCATCTGATCCGCTTTATTGTGGAGGTGGACTTCTCTGATCCATCCTATCATCTGCCTCATTTCTACGAGCTGTTTTCCAGATGGGCATACGAGGAGGACAGAGAGTTCTTTAAGATCGCCGCAGAGGAGAGCCGCAAGTACCTGAAAAAAGCCTGCCATCCAAAGACAGGACTGAATCCGGAGTACGGCAACTTTGACGGAACCCCATGCACCTTGGGAAACTGGGGACGCCATGACTGGTATTATTCCGATGCTTACCGCACCATTGCAAACATTGCCATGGACAGCAACTGGTTTGATGAGGATCCGTGGGAGAAGGAGATCGCAGAGACTTTTCTGAAATTCTACTGCGAGGAGCTCCGTGAGGACCAGTGGGATCTCATCATGGAGGTGGACGGTACCCTGCTTGATCAGAAGGTCCTTCATCCTGTTGCCGTGATCGCAGTGAATGCTGAGGCGGGACTTACCCTTGAGAATGCCCATGCAGAGCACTGTATCCGCAAGTTCTGGAACACACCGCTCAGAGAGGGCAACAGAAGATATTACGACAATTGTCTCTATTTCTTTGCTTTCCTGGCACTCAGCGGAAATTACAGAATTTATTAATGAATTATGTATGGTGAGAGCACCATGGAAACCTGTAAAAGGGCTTCCATGGTGCTCTTTTTTGTGCAATTTTACCATGTTTCGCAATAAATATATGGGAAAAGAGCAATAATTGAGTGCGGATAGAACATCTGTTTTCTGGAATGTGGGTGAAGATAATGTTATAGTATTGTTACAAAATTTCGTATAAAAATGTCATAAAAGGACAAAATGTTACATTGAAATTAAGAGAAAAGCGTGATATATTACATATTACGTTCGAAATTTGGACAGCAAGAGGGGTAAGACATGAAAAAAAGAATTTTGAGTGTTTTGCTGGCGCTTTCTTTGCTGGCAGGTCTGGGGGGACCGGCTGGCGCAGAGGAGCTTACCAGGGGAGAAAACACTGTAAGGGTTGAGAATGCAGAAGGGACACATTCTCAGAATGAAAAGAAATTTGATCTTATGGTTCAGGGAGAACTGGACCAGTATCTGAAGGAGCATCCGGAGCAGGATGGAACGAACTCTGAGTACAGGAATGCTAACTTCCGAACCAGAGCCGCAGCACCGCTCGCGCTTGCGGGGACCACATCTGCCGATCTGGTGGTGGAAACTGCCAGAGAGATGATTGGAGATTCCGGTGTTCCGAATACATATACCTACTGGATGGGAGCCATTGATGGTTCTTATGCTTACGCATGGTGCCATGCATTCGTATCCTGGGCAGCAGCACAGGCCGGTGCGGGTTCCATTATTCCTAAGACGGCTTCCTGCTTTATTGGCATGAACTGGTTTGTCAACCGCGGCAGATTCAGATATGCGTCCTCCGGATATGTGCCGTTAAAGGGCGATATTATTTATTTTGACTGGGACAACGGATACGGTACCATTGATCATGTGGGTATTGTTGACCGCGTGTCTAACGGAATCGTTTATACTATTGAGGGTAATACCACCAATTCTGTAAGAGGCAGAACTTATCAGCTGACGGATTCCAGCATCGTTGGTTATGGTATTCCGGAGTATGATTACAGAGGAGAGGATTCCTCTAATGGCGGTACTTCTGCCAACAGTCTGGGAACAGGGGTCGGCAGTACGGGTACTGGTTCCGGTAATACCAGTGTGACAGCCGGTAATCAGGGTTCTTCTTCTGCAGAATCGGTGGACAGCTGCCACTGCACCAGTTCTTATCAGGGACTGTATAAATGTACGGCTACCAAAAGCCCGCTGACCATCAGAAAAGGACATGGTACGGATTTTGCCGTTCTTGGATCTATTCCGATCGGCGCTTCCAGTGTTCAGGTGAATAAGGCGGATGGAACATGGGCGCATGTAACATATAATGGCGTCAGCGGTTATTGTTATATGTATTTCCTGGAAAAGACTACTTCCGCGTCTCCACTGCCGCATTGTGC
>JAGHUU010000222.1 GCA_018064695.1 Candidatus Blautia equi
GGTAAGCCCTGAGAAGAAGAAACTGGTGATGTGACCAGGGAATGTGTCTATAAAGGACTGGAACAGGTAAAACCATGGGGATTCTTGGGAGACATGGGACAGGCTGTTCATGACCATGCTTATGCCAACGGCTATACGGTAGTCCGTGAAATCGGCGGCCACGGTGTGGGACTGGAGTTCCACGAGGATCCATGGGTAGGCTATCATACCAAGAAGGGAACCGACATGCTGATGGTTCCGGGCATGATCTTCACCATCGAGCCTATGGTAAATATGGGCAAAGCAGATATCTTCACGGATGAGGATAACGGCTGGGAGATCTACACAGAGGACAGAAAACCATCTGCCCAGTGGGAGATCATGGTACTTGTAACAGAGACAGGGCATGAGGTGCTCTGCTGGTAAATATAAGAATAAAAATAAAGGTCTCGTTCTGTCTGGCAGGAGCCAAACAAAACGGGACCTTTTTGTATGATCAGTTAATCAATCTTCAACAATGTGATCCAGACCCTGTGCAATGATGGTTCTTACATGGTCATCGGCCAGAGAATAGAAAATGGATTTTCCTTCTCTTCTGTTTTTTACCAGCTTGTTCTGCTTTAAGATTCGCAGCTGGTGGGAGATGGCGGATTGGGTCATGTTTAAGGCCTGGGCAAGATCACAGACACAAACCTCGGCTTCGAAAAGAACGAAGAGGATGCGGATCCTGGTGGAGTCGCCGAAGACTTTAAAAAGCTCTGCCAGGTTGTAGAGGGTCTCCTCCTCAGGCATCTTTTCGTCTACGATCTGCAGTAAGGACTCGTGGATCTCTTCTGTTTCGCAGCATTCTATAGAATGGGTTCCGTGGATGTGTGTCATAGATGGATCTCCTTTTTATTTCTCATCGTAGGATACATCTGGATTCTGCAGCAGACGGAAGAAGCGGTTGTGCGCGGCCTGGTATTCTTTGTTAAATTCCTCATCGTTTCCGGCGTGAAGCATGGAGACATATTCATGTACCTGATGCTTCAGCTCCGGTTTCACACGTGCTACGGTGGCAACACCTACGTTAGAACATACATCGGAGATACGCTCTACCTCAGAGAGAAGATTTAACAGCTCGGTTCCGGCAAATACACGGCAGGTGCCGCTGCGGAGACGTTCCATATGGTTATCCTTGAATGAGTTTACCATATCATCACATACTTCTTCAAGTGGTTCAATGTGACGGGCTGCGGAAAGACTGCGATTTTTAAATGCCTCACCGGTGTAGTCCAGGATGTTTGCAAGCAGCATACGGAGAACGTTGATCTCATGCATGGCGGCATCGGAGAATACGGTGTCGTTTTCGGAGAGGGCGGTGGCAATCTCAGAGATGTTCATGGCGTGGTCTCCCAGGCGCTCGAACTCTGTGATGGCGGAATAATAATGGTTCATGATCTCCACATGCTCCTGGGAGGAGATGTGGGCGGAGGTCTGGATCAGGTAGTTGCTGACACGGTCTGCCATGGTATCCAGGTAATCCTCATCCTCCTGGATCTGAGCCAGAACATCCTCATCGTATTTGTTCAGCAGGTTGAAGGCACGGCTGATATTGGCGCGGGACATCTCATACATCTGTACCAGTACATCGTAGCAGCGGCCAAAGGCAAGTGCCGGGGTGCTGTAGAATACCGGGCTCATGGAATCCATAAGCTCATCATATTTGCCGGCTTCGGAGATCTCTTCTTTATCCTTATTGATCTTCAGGCTGAGTTTTTCCAGAAGACCTAAGATTGGGAAGAGGGCGATGGCACAGGCAAGGTTGAAGATCGTGTTGGTGTTTGCGATGCCGCCGGAGCGGATGGTGTTGCTCCAGATGCTGTCCAGGAAACCTGCTTTATGAAGAATGGTAACCACGATGAAGATCAGAAGGGATTTGCCAAGGTTAAACAGGATGTTGACGGTACCGACACGTTTGGGATCCGGTTTTGCGCCGATGTTGATAACGATGGCGGTAGTCACACAGTCGCCGAGATAAATACCTACAAGAACGGCATAGATGGCACTGAAGGTAAGCTGTCCGGATGTGGAGAAGGCCTGAAGAATACCGATACTTGCGGAGGAACTCTGAAGGACAAAGGCTACGCCGGCACCGATGATATAGCCGACCACAGGATTCTCACCAAGCATGGAGAAAAGTCGTTCAATGAGACCGCTGTCCTGAAGGGCCCCTACGGCATCCGTCATGTTCATAAGACCGGAGAAGAGGATACCAAAACCGATGGCGATCTGGCCCAGCTTATCAGAACCCTTGAACTTGAAGCCCATGATCAGGAGAATACCGATGATCAGGGTAAGAGGAGCCAGTGTGGATGGCTGGAAGAAGCGGAGCACGGACATGGAGGCACCGGAGGAGTTCAGATCCAGAAGTCGGATGATCTGACCGGTAACCGTGGTTCCTACGTTTGCACCAACGATGATACCGATGGACTGGTGAAGGGAGATGATACCTGCGCCTACCAGACCGGAGGTGATGACGATGGTGGCAGTGGAGGACTGGATGACTGCAGTCATGACCAGACCAAGGAGAAAAGCTTTCACAGGAGTGTTTGTAAGCTTTTCCATAGCGTTTTTTAATGGACCGGAGGAGCTTTCCTTCAGACCATCACCCATCATACGCATTCCATAGAGGAACATGGCGAGACCGCCAAAAAGGGTAATTGCATCAAAAATACTCATTTTTTTCACCTTTTAGTCGAAAGATTTATAGTTTGCTGCTTTTGTAAAAGTGTGTAAAGCGCACTTTACGGACATTTTACCAAATATTTACATAAATAACTATGGTATTTTCCATCAAATTAATAAGAGGGAAGCACCGGATTTTAGCGAAATTGTGTTTTTGCAGAAGCATGAGAAGAAATAACAGGAATATAAGAAGAATTGACTTGAATATAAGAAGCTTTGTGCTATAACTATAATGCACTCTTTGACAGAACTATGTTTCAGACAGATGAGATAGAGAAGTGAGGGGATCCTTATGGAGCAGTCAAAACCTTTATTCAGCAACCGGAAGCTGTTTCAGCTTTTGTGGCCGCTTTTGACAGAACAATTTTTGAATGTGCTGGTAGGAATGGTGGACGTGGTGATGGTGGCGTCTATTGGAGAGACGGCGGTGTCCGGCGTATCTCTGGTGGATGCGCTGAACATGCTGATGATCCAGTTTCTTGGAGCACTGACTGCCGGAGGTACTGTGGTATGTTCCCAGTACATAGGCATGAAAAATATGAAGAAGGCCAGTCAGACAGCCGGGCAGCTGTTTCTGATAACCATAGGCGGCGCTGTGGCGATCGTGATCGGATTTCTGGCGGGAGGGGAGCACCTTCTGCGGCTGATCTTTGGAGCGGTGGAAGCGGATGTTATGAAAAACGCTTATCTGTATTTTGTGATCACCACTTTTTCCTTCCCGTTTCTGGCTTTATATAATTCCAGCGCGGCACTTTTCCGCGCAAAGGGTAATTCCCGTATTTCCATGAAGGTATCTCTGCTCCTTAACGGCATGAATGTGGTGGGAAATGCGTTTTGCATCTATGTGCTGAAGATGGGCGTGGCCGGTGTGGCTGTTCCAACGCTGGTTTCCCGAATGACAGCGGCAGTTCTGCTCTTCCTGCTTCTGCAGAGAAAAGACAACGAGATCCGTGTGAAAGAGATCACTGATCTGAGACCGCAGGGAAGTATGATCCGCAGCATTCTTGGAATCGGTATTCCGGGAGGCATTGAGAGCGGGATGTTCCAGTTTGGCAAGCTGATGCTGCAGAGTCTGGTGTCCACACTTGGAACGGCATCTATTGCGGGCTATGCTGTGGCCGGCAATCTGGTAACGTTTTTGTATCTTCCGGGCAACTCTCTGGGACTGGGACTTACCACAGTGGTAGGTCAATGCGTCGGCGCCGGCGAGGCGGAGCAGGCCAAAGACTATACAAAGAAATTTGTTCTGCTGAATTATGCCTTCCTGGCCGTGCTCGCCACGGGGCTGGCACTGGGAAGATATTACTGGATCGGCTTTTATAACCTGTCTCCGGATGCGGTCTATATGGCCTCCGGACTGGTGCTTTCCCATTCTATTATGATGATCATCTGGCCGCTGGGATTTTTGATCCCTCATGCATTCCGCGCAGCCAACGATGTCAGATTTACAATGATCGTATCTATCACCTGCATGTGGCTCTTCCGTGTGGCTCTGGCCTATGTGTTTGTGAAGCTTTTCAATCTCAGCATTTTTTATGTATGGTATGCCATGTACATTGACTGGGTGTTCCGTGTGATCGCCTACCTGTGGCGTCTTCGCGGATTCACGGAGCGGATACGGGGACTGAAATTAAGATAAAAGACAAAAAAAGAGCGGACATATTTCGATTCGAAGTATGTCCGCTTTTGTGATTTTTAATTTACTTTTACGTAGGTGGATGATACGTAACCACTGTAGCTCTTATTGTTGTGGATCGCGGTGACTTTATACCAGCCGCCGCTGTAGCTGTGGAGTGTCAGCCTGTCATTTCTGGAGAGCGTTACCACAATGGAGGAAGAGGTGGTTGCGCTGTAACGGAGGTTCAGATAGCTGTAATTTACATAGCCGGTCTTTACAGGGACAGGTGGATTGCCTTTTGTAACGTACTGGGCTGCCACGTAACCGCTGTACTGCAGTCCGTTATGGGATGCGGTGACTCTGTACCAGCCATTGCTGTAGCTTCTAAGCACCAGAGGATCGTAGAGAGAAAGGACAGTAACTCTGGTGGAAGAGGTGGTAGGCTGGGAACGGAGATTCAGGGTGCTGTTGTTTACATAGCCCACGGTGGTGGTTGCAGCAGGTGCCGGTGTGGCGGTAGGCTTTGGAGTAGGTGTAGCGGTAGGCTTAGCTGTTGGGGCGCTGCCTCTGGTAACATACTGGGCTGCCATGTAGCCGGCATATTTATTGTTGTTATGCAGTACGGTTACTTTATACCAGCCATCTGCATATGCGCCGATGGAGAGCTTGTCATACAGACTGGTCTTTACCACGATGGCGCTGGAGGTGGTGGCTGCATAGCGGAGATTTACGCCGTTGTAATTTACGTAACCGTTGTAGGCGGCAGCAGGAGTAGGTGTAGCAGTAGGCTTAGGAGCAGGGGTGGTTACCCTGCCAAGGGTAATATACTGGGTGGCTACGTAGCCGCTGTAGTTATGACCCAGATGAGTGGCGGTTACCTGGTACCAGCTGCCGAGATCCTTATTGATGACTACAGGATCGTTTTTGCTGAGGACCATGACGATGGTGCTGCTTGTGGTGGCGCTCTTTCTGAGGTTCAGGTAGGAGTAGTTTACATAACCGGTCTGTGCTGCGTGGACTTCAGCGGCACGGAAGGTCAGTGTGAATACAGATACCAGAAGAAAGAGGGAGAGAAACAGAAACTGTTTCCTGGTTGAAAAACCTGCTTTTCTTTCCATGATAATTCCTTCCATGATAATCCTTTCCTTTCGAGAGTTGCTTTTTGGCTTCTATATTATATGCAGGTGCATATCCTGTAATCAGTATACTCGTTTTTCTATATATTGTGCAATAAGATATGATAAAAAGCGAAGAAACAGGGGTTGACGTGGTAATATAACGGGACGTATTATTGGCTTTAAGCCCTTGTAAAACGGGACGAGATGGAGTAAAATGTGATGTAGTATTTAAAACTACATTAAAAGATTTTAATAAACTGAATATTTTTTGAAGGATGGTGCGAGAACAATGAGTGATTTTATTCTGAGCTGCTGTTCTACAGCAGACATGTCAAAAGAGTATTTTAATAAGAGAGATATTCATTATATCTGTTTCCATTACCAGCTGGACGGCGTGGATTACAGAGACGACCTGGGAGAGAGCATGGATATTCTGGATTTTTATAAAAAAATGCAGAACGGTGCTGACACCAAAACTTCCCAGATCAATGCAGATGAGTTTGTAGATTATTTTGAGCCATTTCTTAAGGACGGCAAGGATATCCTGCATCTTACCTTATCTTCCGGTATTTCCGGTGTTCTGAATTCCGCCATGATCGCCAAGAGCATGCTGGAGGAACAGTATCCGGAGAGAAAGATCCTGATCGTGGACTCCCTGTCCGCTTCCTCAGGATACGGTCTTCTTATGGATAAGCTGGCTGATTTAAGAGATGAAGGAAAATCTGTGGATGAGGTCTGTGCTTTTGCGGAAGAAAACAGAGGAAAACTGAACCACTGGTTCTTCTCCACCGATCTGACCTTTTTTGTAAAGGGCGGACGTATTTCCAAAACTGCCGGCCTCTTTGGCGGAATGCTGAATATCTGCCCGCTTCTGGAAGTGAATGCCGAGGGAAAACTGATCCCTCGCCAGAAGGTCAGAACCAAGAAAAAAGTTTACGGCGAAGTGATTAAGAAGATGGAAGAGCTGGCAGAGGGCGGCGCTGATTATGCTGACAAGTGCTTTATTTCCCACTCCGCATGTCTGGAGGATGCGCTTGAGGTGGCATCCAGAATTGAACTTACATTCCCTAAACTGAAGGGCAAGGTGGAGATCATGAATATCGGAACCACCATCGGAAGCCACACCGGCCCGGGTACCGTGGCTACCTTCTTCTGGGGAAAAGAAAGGGAGATCTAAGCAGCGACTATGAGATTAGAGAGAGTAAGACAGGCCCTTGACCGGAAAAAGATCACTTACACCTACACAGAGGAGGACGGCTGCGGCAGCCTGGATTTTATGTTCCGCGGGCTGACCTTCCACATCTGGGAATACCACGACGGAGATGTGTGGGGCGTGGAGACCAATCTTTTTGCAGCAGGCCGCAGTCAGGACATAGAGGGCGATTACGAGGAAACTCTGGAAAAGGAGATCCTCTCCTGGCCTGATATGAGAATGTAAAAGGGAGCGGATATGGAATTTCTGGAGATTCACTCTGAGGGAAAGAAATATACGGCAGAACTGATCGCATTATATAATGAAGCTTTTCCTCCGGAAGAGAAGAAACCCTGGGAGCTCATGGAGAGGCTCTTTGAAGAGAAGAAAATGGAGATTCTGGCTATTACGGAGGGAGATACCTTCATAGGACTGGCGGCAAATATGCTCTTCGGAGATCACGCGCTGCTGGATTACTTTGCCATCGCTTCCGATAAAAGAGAGATGGGGTATGGCAGCAGGGCTATTCGCGAACTGCAGAAGCGCTTTGCAGAGCGGACCTATATCCTGGAGATCGAGCTGTGCCTGCCGGATGCATATAACATAGGGGAGCGGCGCAGACGAAAAGCTTTTTATCTTCGAAACGGCCTTAAGGA
>JAGHUU010000329.1 GCA_018064695.1 Candidatus Blautia equi
GCCACGCGCATTTCCAGCTGCAGCATCTGCTCCTGCCATTCCTCATCACCGTGTTTTTCCTGTTTCTGCTGCAGGTCCCAGAAGGTTCTAAGACCGAAAACGTCGGAGATCGCCAGGCGCGGTTCCCACATGACTATGTCGTTATCCTCGTAGTATCTGATGGCGCCGAACTTTGAAGCCGTGCTGTTTTCTCCATTCAGAAGGGCGTTGGCTTTTTCAAAATCATCAAGCAGAACTGCCATCTGCATCACACGGCCCGGTCGGTTGTGTTTTGCTATGGAGAGGAAACCGTCTTTTTTCAGAACCCTTGCCAGGGTCTTTATCACCGTGGTTTTATCATCAATGTATTCCAGCACATTGTGGCAGATGATGATGTCGAAGGTCTCATCCTCGAACGCATCTAAAGCCTTCACATCCCCAACCACCTGGGTATACGGATGGTCTTTCCAGGCGTTAACAAGCATCTCCTCCGAAGGCTCCACTGCGATCACTTCATTTTTCTCCGCAAAATGGTCCGCCGTAATTCCTTCCCCACTGCCAAAATCCAGTATTTTCTTCCCTTCAATATCCCCCAGCTGTTTCCAGATCATCTTTTTAAACAATCTCTCCCACGCCGGAAGTTCTTTTATACCGTGCATAATAATATATCCTCTCTCTTTCGGATCATCTCACCCACATCTTTGCCCGGTACCAGTGGCTGCAGAGCTTGCTGAGGCTGTAGTGTTCATATTTACTGTCTTCTGATATAAAATAGCGCGGGCGGCGGTTGGATTTCATGTAGATAATACCTTCAGTTCCTTCCGATGCCAGGAAAAGAATCCGGGTATCATCTTCTTTTATGGTTTCTATCGAAAAGTACATGGATTCCCGCACCGTATTTAAAGCGGAAATAATCTCTTCATCCGTAATCTCGGTATCTTCATGCTGATCCCAGTAAATCAGCCTGGTGATTCTGTCGATATCCCGATCATAATGTAAGATATACAGTCCCTCATTCTTATCTTCCTCCACATACTTATGATCCAAAACCAAATCCACAAGGACTTCATAAGCGGGCAGATAGTTGTCGATGAATTGCTGTCTGTCGGGATCTTTTTTAACATAAGTACAGTTTAGTACTATGCCAATAATCAGGAATAATGCAATGCTGATCAATATAAGTTTTCGTTTCATTTTACTTTTTCTCCAAGATACATTTTCGCCGGATACTCTGTTTACATGCCAACTACATACTTCATAATCATATAGAATACCAGAATATAGAGCATTGTAGGCATGCCTATGCTGCCGCGGATTGCCTGATAGCTGGAGTTCTTTTTTTGCTCCTTCAGCTTCAGTGCATTGATGGTTCCGACTCCGAGCATGCAGAAGGATCCGATCCATAATAAGATCATCTCCACTGCAAAGTTATGTCCGACAAAAAACAGAATCAGGATGCAGGTCAGGGCAATTACAAGTAAAATGATCCTTGCATCGATCTTCTTTCCCGTCCGATTCTCCATGAACTGTCCCATATTTTCTATTATAGAGGATACTCTCTTATCACCGGCCAGCCTCCTGCATGCAAGAATGACCGGCACCAGGGAGATAGCCGCCATCACAGCCATCACCACCGCCAACGACAGATCCTTTTCCAGATTTCCTGCTGCTATGATCTTGCCGATCGTTGCTATACAAATGGCAAAGAGCAACATGCAGGCAATTGTCAGAACAATCCCTAAAATCTTTTTTACTGTTTTCATACTTCAGCTCCAGTTTCCATATTTTATAATCAAAGACTAATATCCCTGGAAAGTTCTTCCGGCATACTTCTGGGGCCGCGGACCGCTCTCACATTATACAATTTCATCCTCTCAAAGGACCAGATGCCCGGTTCATAGGTCTCAAGAAGCTCAATCTCCATCACCCTTTTTATGGTCAGATTTTCGTCAGAATACGATCTGGGGATGTCTACCTCCAGGGCTTTGCATTTATACATAATAGAAGAATACGGCGCCCCCACATACATATAAATAATGTCATCCACATGTATGTCACTGCTCTGTTTCCAGGTGATCACCTTTCTCTCCCGGAATGCACTTACCACATCATAAAACTTAGGGTTGGCAGGAATCAGCCATTCCTTTGGTCCGATTCTCTTTTGTTCTTTCTTAGTCTTTTTGCTGGCAGTTTCGGTATAACTCTGGTCGATAAGGTTGAAAATCGTCTCCTCCGGCACGCTGCCGTCCAGGCGGATACTGATCCAGCTGACTTTGTTCATATGATATGCAGGGAGAAAGCCCTCCTGTCCACGCAGTACCTCAATGAACATCGGCTCCAGCTTCACATTCATGATGTCCACGTATCCGTCTCCTGCAAGTCCAAGCGTGCTGCGCTTCACGGACATGATAATGGCAAACCATTTTTTATTATCTTCATGCCGGAAGACCTCATTTTCCGGGCTGGTAGCCCATGGTTTTTCACCGGAGATGCCATATTCTGATTTAATAAACGCGATCACATTCTCACGGAGTGTCATGTTGGTTCTCCCTCTCGAATTTCATAAATTCCGGACCCCAGTGTCTTTCTGATTCCCGGCAAAACAAGGTTTGCCGTTGTGTTGGCCGGAATCTCAAAATGATATTCATAACCTGTATCAGTCTTTTTCCAGCTGCTGACGACTTTTCCGTTGACTGTCTCCACGAAGCCCTCTGCGCTTGTCATTTGTCCGGTAGGGTCTGTCTCCGGGCAGAGAGTGAATTCGTTCAGTCCCGGATGGGCTTCTTCTCTCATAATTCCCAGTGAGTGCATGCACATCCAGGCGGCTACTGCACCGAAGGAATAGTGGTTGAAGGAATTCATACCGTTGTTTCCGCCAAAACCATTTTCCAGCGTATAGGAATTCAGACGTTCCCAGATCGTGGTGGCGCCCTGTCTTACCGGGTAGATCCAGGACGGGTACTCGCCGTTCTGGAGCAGTCTGTAGGCATGGGTCACCTTATCATTCATAGAAAGCGCCGGAGCGATCCATGCTGTTCCGATGAATCCGGTCATCAGCGAATATGCCGGCCGCTTTACATTATCATTATCATAATTTTCACGCTCCACGGCCTCGGCAAGACAGCGTGCCGCATCCTCTTTGTACGCCCCATCCAGAATGCCAAGGGCCAGCGGCACCGCATAGCTGGTCTGGGTGTCCATAAGATATTTTCCACCGGCAAGCTTCTTTGGAACAGACAGCGCGGTTGGCGCCATCATAGGCGCATGGCGGTTGGCCATCATGGCCTGTTCAGAGGAAAAGACCGTTCTGTGGGTATCCGGATCTATGAATATCTGACAGAATTCCTGTTTCTTCGCCTCATATTTTTCCGCGAATTTCTTCGCATCTTCCATATATCCCAGGATTTCGGCCGCTTTTGACACTATAGAAAGGTCATATGCGTGGTATGCCATCCAAAGGAAGGCCGGTTCATTCAGGGAGTACTCCGGTCCCAGCCAGTCACCCAGCGGGCCTTCGTCGATGAGTCCGGTCTCTGCATTGACCCTTGTATCCAGATAATCCATGTAGCGAACCATTGCCGGGTACTCCGCGCGGAGCATATCTTCGTCATTGTACTGGAGAAAACTCTCCCACGCTGCGGTCAGTCCCACACTGCCCCAAAGCACTCCGCCAAATCCGTTCCCAACCGGAGCAATATCCGGGAAACGGCCGGCGTCCGTCTGCGTATCGCGAACCGCCATCATGTGGCGTCTTATAAAGCTTGCGGAGTCTGCCATGTATACCGCAGATCTGGAAAAGACAGAGAAATCACCGGACCAGCCCATGCGCTCGTTTCTCTGCGGGCAGTCGGTAGGAATGGAAATAAAGTTGTCACGTAAGGACCAGGTCACATTCTCCCAGAGTTTATTGACCTCCGGATTGCTGGTTTTATAGTCTGCCGCAAGAACAGGAACAGAGCTGAGGGCGATTCCCTTCACATCCGCAAGTGGAAGTGCCTCATCCAGCCCGCTGATCTCAATGTATCGATAACCATGGAAAGTAAAATGCGGCTCAAGAACCTGCTCTCCATCTCTCAATAAAAACTGATCTGTGACGATAGCTGCACGGAGATTCTCGATCATCAGCATGCCTTTCAGATTCTCATATTCCGGGGAATCCGGGTAAAGCATCTCTGCAAATCGGAAAATGACTTTTTGTCCCCGCAC
>JAGHUU010000076.1 GCA_018064695.1 Candidatus Blautia equi
GGTTTCTTTTTTTTATAAAATATGTATAAAAATTATCGGTAAAAACTAGATTTAGCGCATAAGTTTTCATGTACTACAAGTTTTGCTGTTTTTTTAACGAAATGTATTGAAAAAAAACCAAAACAACGTTACAATTACATCGGCTATTTTTGGTTGTACTTTTTTAAATTTTTATAAAATGGAGGGTAAACAAGAATGAGTAATGCAACACAAAGCTTAGCAGGCACAAGAATTTCTTCTTTGCTTGACGCAAACAGTTTTGTTGAGATTGGTCATGGCGTTACTGCCAGAGCAACCGACTTCAACTTAGCTGAGAACAAAGCACCATCTGACGGCGTTATCACCGGTTATGGTGTCATCAATGACCGTCCTGTATTTGTATACAGCCAGGACGTATCCGTATTAAACGGAACCGTTGGTGAAATGCATGCAAAGAAGATCACAAAATTATATGACCTGGCTATGAAGACCGGCGCACCGGTAATTGGTCTGGTTGACTGTGCTGGTATTCGTCTTCAGGAGTCCACAGATGCTCTGGAAGCTTTTGGAGAGATTTACCTGAAACAGACTCTTGCATCCGGCGTGATCCCACAGATCACCGGTATCTTCGGAACCTGTGGTGGTGGTATGGCAGTAGCTTCCGCTATGGCTGACTTCACCTTCGTTGAGAGCAAAAAAGGAAAAGTATTTGTAAATACTCCTAACGCTCTTGAGGGAAACACCGCTGAGAAAAATAACACTGCATCCGCTGAGTTCCAGGCAGCTGAGACCGGCGCTGTAGACGGCATTGGCACTGAGGATGAGATCCTTGCAAAGATCCGTGACCTTGTAACCATGCTCCCAGCTAACTGCGAAGACAACGACGCATTCGTAGAGTGTGACGATGATCTGAATCGTGTTTGCGAGGGTATCGAGAACGGAGCTGCAGATCCTGCACTTACCGCTTCCGCAATCGCAGATGACAACGAGTTCGTAGAGCTGAAAGCAGCTTACGGAAAAGATATGGCTACCGGCTTTATCCGTCTGAACGGAGCAACTGTTGGTGTTGTAGCTAACAGAAGCGCAGTTTACGATGAGGAAGGCAACGTAGCAGAGAAACTTGACGGAACCATCAGCGCAAGAGGCGCATGGAAAGCAGCAGAGTTCGTTAAATTCTGTGACGCTTTTGATATCCCAGTACTTACTCTTACAAGCGCTACCGGCTTCAAAGCTACTGTATGTGCTGAGAAGAACATGGCTAAAGCAGTTGCAGCTATGACCGCAGCATTTGCTGATGCTACTGTTCCAAAGGTAAACGTTGTTGTAGGAAAAGCTTATGGTACCGCATATGTAGCTATGAACAGCAAGTCCATCGGTGCTGACATGGTATACGCATGGGAGAACGCAGAGATCGGTATGATGGATGCTTCCCTTGCAGCTAAGATCATGTACGCAGGATCCGATGCAGCAACCCTTACTGAGAAAGCTAATGCATACAAAGCACTTCAGTCCAGCGTTGAGGCTGCAGCAGCAAGAGGCTATGTAGACACCATCATCGCTCCAGCTGATACCAGAAAATATGTTATCGGCGCATTTGAAATGCTGTTCACTAAGGAAGAAGAACGTCCGGCTAAAAAACACGTAACAATCTAAGAGAGGTGAGCATATGAAACAGATTTTAAAGAAAGTATCTGCTCTTTTAGCAGTTGCTGCATGCTCCACCGCTGTGATCTTCTCCGGATCTGTTGCTACATTTGCTGATGAGGGAAAACCTGAGATCATGGAAAGCATTCAGGGTGCTGTTGGACAGCTCACTGAGGAACTGATCGGTTTCTCCGATGAAGAGCTCCAGGGCCTCATTGACAAAGGAAACGGCTTCACTATTTCCAGTGCTGAAGCATGGATGGCTGCCAGAGAAGAAGTTGGTGCATTCGTAAGTGTCGGAGAACCTTCCGTAGAGTTCGATGATAAAATGTACGCTGCAACTGTTCCAGTAGATTTTGAAACCTATGATGCAAACTTCGTTTACATCTTTAACGAGGAAGGAATTGCAGAGACCTGTACCGTAGATATCCAGTATCCACTCTCTGAGAACATGAAGAGAGCCGGAATGAACACCGTTATGGGTCTTGGAACCGTATTTATGGTTCTTGTATTCCTTATGTTTATTATTTCCCTGTTCAAATTTGTTGGCGGCGGAAAGAAGAAAACCGCAGCACCTGCTGCTGCACCTGCTCCGGCTCCGGCACCAGTTGTCGAAGAAGAGGAGTATGTAGATGACCTTGAGCTGATCGCTGTTATCGCAGCTGCCATTGCAGCAAGCGAAGGCGCAGAGAGCGCAGATGGATATGTTGTTAAGTCCATCCGTAAAGTAAATCGTAGAGTTAGATAATCAACCTTAGGAGGATTTAAAAATGAAAAGTTATACCATTACCGTTAACGGAACCGCATACGAAGTAACCGTAGAAGAAGGTACAGGCGTAGCTGCAGCAGCAGCTCCAGTAGCTAAGAAAGCAGCTCCAAGAGCAGCTCCAAAGGCAGCAGCAGCTCCGGCAGCAGGTGCAGGCAGCATCGCAGTTAAAGCTGGTACCGCTGGTAAAGTTCTTAAGATCGCAGCAAGCGTAGGTCAGGCAGTTAAAGCTGGTGACAGCGTAATCATCATCGAGGCTATGAAGATGGAGATCCCAGTAGTAGCTCCTCAGGATGGTACCGTAGCAAGCATCGATGTTCGTGAAGGTGATGCTATTGAAAACGGAGCTACCCTGGCAACATTAAACTAATTCAGGAGGTAGTCAAATGTCTTATGTAACAGATACAATGTCTAACCTGATTCATCAGACAGCCTTCTTCAATCTGACATGGGGCAACTACCTGATGATTCTGGTGGCATGTGTGTTCTTATATCTTGCTATCGCCAAGGGCTTCGAGCCACTTCTTCTTGTGCCGATCGCATTTGGTATGCTTCTGGTAAATATTTATCCGGACATCATGATCAATCCAGAAGATGCATCTAACGGAGTTGGTGGTCTTCTGCATTACTTCTATATTCTGGATGAGTGGAGTATCCTTCCATCCCTGATCTTCATGGGTGTAGGTGCTATGACCGACTTCGGTCCACTTATCGCTAACCCTAAGAGCTTCCTGCTTGGTGCAGCTGCTCAGCTGGGTATTTACGCAGCATATTTCCTGGCTATCTTCCTTGGATTCAATGGAAAGGCAGCAGCAGCTATCTCCATCATCGGTGGTGCTGATGGTCCTACCTCCATCTTCCTTGCAGGTAAACTTGGCCAGACCACACTGATGGGACCTATCGCCGTGGCAGCATATTCCTATATGTCCCTGGTTCCAATTATCCAGCCACCTATCATGAAACTCTTCACTACTGAGGAAGAGCGTAAGATCAAAATGGAGCAGCTTCGTCCTGTATCTCAGCTTGAGAAGATCCTGTTCCCAATCGTCATCACAATTGTTGTCTGCCTGATTCTTCCTACCACAGCTCCACTTGTTGGTATGCTGATGCTTGGTAACCTCTTCAGAGAGTCCGGCGTAGTTAAACAGCTTACTGAGACCGCTTCCAACGCACTTATGTACATCGTAGTTATCCTTCTTGGTACCTCCGTTGGTGCATCCACCAGTGCTGAGGCATTCTTAAATGTAAGTACCCTGAAGATCGTTGTTCTTGGTCTGATCGCATTTGCTTTCGGTACCATGGGTGGTGTCCTTCTTGGAAAACTTATGTGTAAGCTTTCCGGTGGCAAGATCAATCCTCTGATCGGTTCCGCCGGTGTATCTGCCGTACCTATGGCAGCCCGTGTTGCTCAGAAAGTTGGAGCAGAGGCAGATCCTACCAACTTCCTTCTGATGCATGCTATGGGACCAAACGTAGCAGGTGTTATCGGTACTGCAGTAGCAGCCGGTACATTCATGGCAATCTTTGGAGTGTAATTTTTAGACTTTTGTATCCGTTACAGTTCAGTTATGTGACTGGACTGTAACGAGATCTTTTAGAACAATAAGGAGAACAAAAATGGCAGAATTACAGAAAAAACCTGTTAAAATTGTGGAAACCATTC
This sequence comes from Candidatus Blautia equi, assembly GCA_018064695.1. Classification (GTDB taxonomy): domain Bacteria; phylum Bacillota; class Clostridia; order Lachnospirales; family Lachnospiraceae; genus Blautia_A; species Blautia_A equi. The sequence goes on from JAGHUU010000076.1 coordinate 4,053, forward strand.
TGCGTGACGCTCATCAGTCTCTGATCGCTACCCGTATGAGCACTGAGCAGATGCTTCCAATCGTTGAGAAACTCGACAAAGTAGGTTACCATGCAGTAGAGTGCTGGGGTGGTGCTACTTTCGATGCTTCCCTTCGTTTCCTGAAAGAAGATCCATGGGAGAGACTTCGTAAACTGAAAGACGGTTTCAAAAACACCAAACTTCAGATGCTGTTCCGTGGTCAGAACATTCTTGGATATCGTCCATACGCAGATGACGTAGTAGAGTACTTCGTACAGAAATCTGCTGCTAACGGAATCGATATCATCCGTATCTTTGACTGTCTGAATGATATGCGTAACCTTCAGACCGCTGTTACCGCAGCTAACAAAGAGGGTGCTCATGCACAGGTTGCTCTTTCCTATACTTTAGGTGATGCTTACACCATGGAGTACTGGACTGAGATCGCTAAGAGAATCGAAGAGATGGGTGCTAACTCCATCTGTATCAAAGATATGGCTGGTCTTCTTGTTCCATACAAAGCTACCGAGCTTGTATCCGCTCTGAAAGAGACCGTATCCATCCCGATCGACCTTCATACCCATTACACCTCCGGTGTAGCTTCCATGACTTACCTTAAAGCAGTTGAGGCTGGTGTTGATATCATCGATACCGCTATGTCTCCATTTGCTCTTGGTACTTCCCAGCCAGCTACCGAGGTTATGGTTGAGACCTTCAAAGGCACCTCATACGATACCGGATTTGATCAGAACCTCCTTGCTGAGATCGCTGACTACTTCCGTCCAATGCGTGACAAAGCTCTTGAGACCGGTCTTCTTAATCCTAAGAACCTTGGCGTTAACATCAAGACTCTTCTTTACCAGGTACCAGGCGGTATGCTTTCCAACCTTACTTCCCAGCTGAAAGAGCAGGGTGCTGAGGACAAGTACTATGACGTACTTGAGGAAGTACCACGCGTACGTAAAGATATGGGTGAGCCACCACTTGTAACTCCATCTTCCCAGATCGTTGGTACTCAGGCAGTTATGAACGTTCTGTTTGGTGAGAGATACAAAGTTGTTACCAAAGAGACCAAAGACATCCTTTCCGGTAAATACGGCGCAACTGTTAAGCCATTCAACGAGGAAGTTCAGAAGAAGTGCATCGGTGATGCAGAAGTTATCACCTGCCGTCCAGCTGACCTCATTGACAACGAGCTTGACAAACTCCGTGGAGAGATGGCTCAGTACAGCCAGCAGGATGAGGACGTTCTGTCCTACGCTCTGTTCCCACAGGTTGCTACAGACTTCTTCAAATATCGCCAGGCTCAGCAGACTGGTGTTGACGAAGCAGCAGCAGACACCAAGAACGGTGCTTATCCAGTTTAATATTTAAAAATGTAGAAGACCCCACTGCAGCAATGCAGTGGGGTTTTTTGTATGTCCTCATGGCTTGCTATACTTTTGCATTTAGGCTATAATACAGAAATGAGATTTTGACAGGAAGAGGATTATTTCTATGAGCAAAGTGGCGATCGTTGGTGGCGGCCCGGCAGGTATGCTGGCTTCCATTATCCTTGCTGAGAGCGAGAAGGGGCATGAGGTCCATCTCTATGAGAAGAATGAGAAGCTTGGAAAGAAGCTCTTTATCACCGGCAAGGGCAGATGTAATGTGACTAATGCCTGTGATGTGGAAGAGCTTTTTAAAGCAGTCATGACCAATCCAAAGTTTTTATACAGTGCTTTTTATACCTTTGACAATCATCAGATGATGGATTTCATGGAGCAGAGCGGTGTTCCGCTTAAGGTGGAGCGCGGAAACCGTGTATTTCCGGAATCCGACCATTCCTCCGATGTGATCCG
>JAGHUU010000053.1 GCA_018064695.1 Candidatus Blautia equi
GAAGTTCTGGAGTCTCTGATCCTCAATTATAAGCAGATCACTGATGCCAAATATGGCGCTATCCTTACCACACTTACCGCCAAGGCAACCCATCCGAACCGTTATCAGGAGACTACCGTTGGTAATCTTTTCTGCGATATTATGAAAGAGCATTATGGTCTGGATCTGGTGCTGATTGGCTCCGGAAGTCTTCGCAAGGAATTACTGGGACCTGTAGTTACCAAGGGCGGCCTTCTGGATATGTATTCCTATGATGAAAAAATGATCTCCATGAAGCTCACCGGTAAGGAGATCAAGAATGCTATGCTTCATATGTTCCGTGAGGCTGCTGCCGATGCAGACGGCGGTCACAGCGAGTATTACCAGATCAGTGAGGGCTTCCACTTTACCTACGATAAAGAGAAGAACGAGCTTATTGAGGCGACCCTCTACGGACAGGAAATTGAGGATGATGCGCTTTTCCGCACAGGTATTGAGGGCTTCCATACCGATAATATGGAAAAATTCCTTGCGCTTGACCCGGATCTTGTTCAGTCCCGCGGCGAGTGGAAGATCATCACCAACAATATCCGCACTTCTGTGGAAGAGTACATGAAAGTACACACCCATCTGTGCCCGGCACTCTTTGGAAGAACAAGAAAAGTCTGAAAAACCCGTGATTCAGCCCATATACGGAGGATGAAATATATGATGGATGAAACCACAAAAAAACAGGAGGCCTGGGCAAAACGCCAGGAGGAGATCCGCGCCATAGCAGACCAGGCAGAGAGTAAGATTGTCCCGGTCGACATGGTGGATATCTGTACGAAAGAGGCACAGCACAATACTGAAGCAGCGGATAATACAGAAACAACAGATAATACAGTAACAACAGATAATACAGTAACAACAGATAATACCAAAACAACAGATAATACAAAAACAACAGATAGCGCAGAAACGCAGGAAGCTATAAGAGCGGCGATAGATACGCTGCTTGAAAGAGAAAAACGCGTTATTATCCTTCGCTCCGGAATAGAAGACGGCATCGAGCGTTCCCGCGAGGAAGTGGCAGAGATCCTTGGCGTATCCAAAGAACGCATTCGTCAGATCGAGGCCAGAGCTCTTCGAAAGCTGCGCGCCATCCGCCGCATGCAGCGCGGTGCAGACAGGAATTAAGCCTGGAAGAAAGTTTCAGGATCAGCCTGAGAATGATGTAGAAGAGAAGAATAAACAGAGATTTTTATTATGTAGAAAGAGAGGACATAGAAATGTCAGATGTAAAGAAAAAAATAGCATTTATCGGATCCGAATGTTATCCGTTTGTGAAAACAGGAGGTCTGGGTGATGTTATGTTTGCGCTTCCAAAGGCGCTTATCAAACAGAATTGTGATGTAAGAGTTTTTCTTCCATGTTATAAATGCATTCCTGAGAAATACAGGGATGAGATGAAGCAGATCGGCTCTTTTGAGATGGATCTCAGCCGTGACGGAAAGCAGTACTATGTTGGAATCAAGGAGCTCACCATGGACGGTGTTACCTACCTTTTTGTGGACAACGAGGACTTTTTCAGCTGGGGCAAGCCATATACGGAGCTCTATGATGATATTCCAAAATATTGTTTCTTCTCCAAAGCCACACTTGCCATCATGAACTATCTGGAGTGGATTCCGGATGTGATCCACTGCCACGACTGGCAGGCAGGTCTGGTTCCTGTATATGTTCACAAGCTGTTTGCGGGCACACCGGTTGGACAGGCAAAAACTGTGTTTACCATCCACAACCTGCGCTTCCAGGGTATGTGCAACAGCGAGCATCTGCTTTTCTGGTCCGGTCTTTCCGAGGATGTGCTCTATGACCAGGGCGCTGCGGGAGATGGATTTAATACCTCCAACATGCTGAAGGGCGGTCTTTCCTTTGCAGACAGCATCACTACCGTAAGCAACACTTATGCGGAGGAGATCCAGACTGCTTTCTACGGCGAGCATCTGGACGGACATCTCAGATATCTCTCCCATAAGCTTTG
>JAGHUU010000026.1 GCA_018064695.1 Candidatus Blautia equi
GGAGAAAGTGATTCAGGGGTGAGCAGGCCTCTTTTGCGAAGCAAAACTCCAAATAGGCCTGTGAAGTTACTGTTTACTGGCTTGCCAGTGAACAGTAACAAAATAAAAAAATGATGCTTCTTGCATGAATGGAATGAATAGTATATAGTATAGGGATAAGCGGTCAGGAGGGCGCTCCGGCTGCCCTGAGGAGAATTAGAAAAGAGGAATCGATTTATGAAACTGATTACTGTAAAAGAGATCTACAAGAACAGAGAACAGTACCTTGGTACCAAAGTCAGCGTAGGCGGCTGGGTAAGAAGCGTACGTGGTTCCAAAGCATTTGGATTTATTGTACTGCATGACGGTACATTTTTTGAGACACTCCAGGTCGTTTACCATGACACCATGGAGAACTTTGCCGAGATCGGCAAATTAAACGTAGGCGCTGCTATCATCGTAAACGGTACTCTTGTAGCTACCCCTGATGCAAAACAGCCATTCGAGATCCAGGCAGACGAGGTTTTAGTGGAGGGCGCATCCGCACCTGACTACCCACTGCAGAAGAAACGCCACTCCCTGGAGTTCCTTCGTACCATGACCCATCTTCGCCCAAGAACCAACACCTTCCAGGCTGTGTTCCGTGTGCGTTCCCTCTGTGCATATGCCATCCATAAATTCTTCCAGGAGAGAGGTTTTGTCTATGTACATACCCCACTCATCACCGGAAGCGACTGTGAGGGCGCAGGAGAGATGTTCCGCGTAACCACATTGGATATGAACGACCTTCCAAAAAACGAGGAGGGTGCCATCGACTACAGCCAGGACTTCTTTGGCAAAGAGACCAACCTTACCGTATCCGGCCAGCTGAACGGCGAGACCTACGCACAGGCTTTCCGCAACATCTACACCTTTGGACCAACCTTCCGTGCAGAGAACTCCAACACCACCAGACATGCAGCAGAGTTCTGGATGATCGAGCCTGAGGTAGCTTTCGCAGACCTGAGCGACGATATGGAGCTTGCAGAGGCAATGCTGAAATACGTGATCCAGTACGTACTTGAGAACGCTCCGGAGGAGATGAACTTCTTCAATTCCTTCGTAGATAAAGGACTTCTGGACCGTCTGAACCATGTATTAAACTCCGAGTTCGGCCATGTAACCTACACCGAGGCTATTGAGCTGCTGGAGAAAAACAACGATAAATTTGACTACAAGGTATCCTGGGGCTGCGACCTTCAGACAGAGCATGAGCGCTATCTGACCGAGGAGATCTTCAAGAGACCTGTATTCGTTACCGATTATCCAAAGGAGATCAAAGCCTTCTACATGAAGCTCAACGATGACAACAAGACCGTAGCAGCTATGGACTGTCTGGTACCTGGCATCGGCGAGATCATTGGAGGAAGCCAGAGAGAGGACGACTACGATAAACTGAGAAATCGTATGGCTGAGCTTGGTCTTAAGGAAGAGGATTACGGTTTCTATCTGGATCTGCGCAAATACGGTTCCACCCGTCACGCAGGATTCGGTCTGGGATTTGAGCGCTGCGTAATGTACCTCACCGGAATGGGCAACATCCGTGACGTCATTCCATTCCCAAGAACTGTAAACAACTGCGATTTATAATTTTCGCATACCAGGAGTTAACATATGAAATTCATCCATCTTGCAGATGTTCATCTGGGAGCGGTTCCCGAGAGAGGCTCCGCCTTAGGTGAAGTGCGGGAAGGGGAGATCTGGAAAACCTTCCGCCGGGTCATCGAGTCCATACACGATGATCCGGTGGATTTGTTATTTATAGCGGGAGATCTGTTTCACCGGCAGCCCCTTCTTAAGGAACTGCGGGAGGTGAACTATCTCTTCTCCACCATCCCATCCACTATGGTATTTCTCATGGCGGGAAACCATGATTATCTGAAAAAGAATTCTTTCTACAGGGACTACCCATGGGCAGAGAACGTGATCTTCTTTGATGAGGAGGAGATGAGCTGTGCTAAGGCAGGGGACCTGGATGTCTATGTCTACAGCCACAGCTATGAGCGGAAGGAGATTCCGGAGCGCCTTTACGACAGGGTACGTCCGGGAAATGAACCGGGACTGCATATCCTGATGGCCCACGGCGGGGATCAGAGCCATATCCCGTTTGACTACCGCACACTCAGTACCTCCGGATTCGACTACGTGGCACTGGGACATATCCATAAGCCACAGATCTTTCCGGGCGGAAGAGCCGCTTATCCGGGCTCTCTGGAGCCGCTTGACCGAAATGAGGACGGCTCCCACGGCTATCTGAAGGGAACGTTTGAGAACGGGGAAGTAAAGCTTTCGTTTTTTCCTGCAGCCTGCCGCTCTTACGTGAATGTGTCGCTGAATGTGAAGGAGGACACCACCCAGTTTGACCTGGAGGACCGCTTAAAAGAGCTGATTCTGGAAAAGGGGAAGAACAACCTGTATCTGGTGAGCCTGAAGGGCAGACGTTCCCCGGATACCGTTTTTCTGCCGGAGCGCCTGATGGAGCTGGGAAATGTGATTGAGGTACGGGATGACACCAGACCGGCCTTTCAGTTAGGGGAACTGGAGCGCCGCTACAGCGGAACGCTGGTGGGTTCCTATATAGCCGCTTTTCGTGAGAAGGAAAATCTCACGGAGGTGGAGGAAAAGGCACTATATTACGGGCTGACAGCCCTTCTGGAGACGAACAATGTTAGTCAGAAGATTGCAAATACAAAACTTCGGAAAGATCAGTGATGAGGAGCTTACACTTTCCCCCGGACTGAATGTGATCTACGGGGAAAACGAGAGCGGCAAGACCACGATCCACACCTTCATCCGCTGTATGCTCTACGGACTGCAGAGATCCAGGGGAAGAGGTGCCCGGGGGGATGATTTTACAAAATATGAGCCCTGGGAAAATCCCGGGGAGTACGGCGGCATCCTGTGGATCAGCAAAGAGGATCACGACTACCGTCTGACCCGCTCCTTTGCGAGGGAGCGAAGCATGGAGGAACTCTTCTGTGAGACCACAGGGGAGATCCTGGATATCGATGAGGGTGACCTGGAGGAACTCTTAGGCGGCATCAGCGAGACTGTATACGAGAATACCGTTTCTGTGGCACAGCTTAAGAGCGTTACGGGAAAAGAACTGATCCAGGAGCTGCAGAATTATATGATCAGCTATCAGGGCACCGGTGATGCTTCGATGGATCTGAACAGAGCCATGCAGATGCTGAAGATGACCAGAAAAGGTTATATGACGGCGGAGGAGAAGCGCAAAAAAGCCCTGGAAGCGGAGCGAAATAAGCTGGAATCCAGCTTTAACTATACCTACCGTGAAATAGAGGAACTGAATCAGAAACAGAAGACCATGGGAGAAAAGCACGCGGAGGGAAAGACCGCCGCGGAAGCGGAGAGAAAGCAGTATGAAAAGCGCATCCTCTCTTTAAAACAGACCATAAAAATGCTGCGATATGCCGCTCTTGGAACCGCAGGTTTTGCTCTTTTGCTGGCAGTGCTGCTGCCGGTGGTCCTGCCATCCTTTTCCTGGCTCTGGATCCTGGCAGTTCTGGCAGGCGGAATTTCCGCCGGAGGAATCTTCCTCTTCTCCGGAAGCTATGGCGAGGAGATCAGCCGGGTACAGAAAAGCCTGGTGATGCTGAAAAAACGGGAAGACAAGCTGGAATGGAATGCGGAGAGCATCTCGGAGAGGATGATAGAAAAAAGAACTGTTCTGGATAACCTGCGGCAGGAGATCCAGGCCTTTGATGAGGCGTCCCTGGAGCCATCCCAGGCGCAGAAGGAGACGGAGGCCATCAATCTGGCTATAGAGATCATGGAACATCTGACAGGGGACTTCCGTGTCGGCATAGGTGACAGACTGAGACAGCGCATGTCGGAGATCTTAAGTGAGATCACAGACGGCAAGTACGAGGAAGTGCTGATCAGCCCGGATTTTCAGATCCGCATTAACACAGAGAACAGAATTGTGAGTCTGGAGAGCTTAAGCAGAGGAACTCTGGAGCAGATTTATTTTGCCCTCCGCATGGCGGCGGGAGAACTGCTCTGCGGAGATGAGGTATTCCCGGTGATCCTGGACGATGTCTTTGGCATGTATGACGAGGACCGTCTGGCGGCAGCCCTGCACTGGCTTTATAAGGAGCCGAGGCAGGTGATCATCAGCACCTGCAGTAAGAGAGAGGCTGAGATCTTAAAAAGAGAGGGGATCCCGTTTAAGGAGATCCTTCTTGGATGAGAATGATAATAAAAGGAGCCATACATCTGTGCAGAGAATTCTGCAAAGATGTATGGCTCTTTATGTTTCTTCAGTATTGGCGGATCATTCAGCCAGTCGGCCGCGGTCGTTGTATTTCTGTACGCAGTTTTTGATGCGGTCCACAGGATTTAACAGGCTGCTGACAGAGAGGTCATGGTTCAGGGTATCTACGATGAGAGCGATGTATTTACTCATATCGCAGCTGATGTAGTATGGCTTCTCAAGAAGCTCAGGAGTCTGGTAGATGAGGTTTGTGGTGAGGACCTTATCAAAGAGACCCTGTGCGTAGGCCTTGTCGAATTTCTCCAGGCCGTTGGTGAAGTGACCGAAGGTACAGCAGATGAAGATTCTGCCTGCACCGCGCTGTTTTAAGCGGGCTGCGGTATCGATCACGGTGTCACCGGAGGAGATCATATCATCGATGAGGATGATATCCTGTCCGTGAAGCTTTGGTCCAAGAAACTCGTAAGCTGCTACAGGATGGTGTCCGTTTGGAAGCAGGGTGGTGTAATCCAGACGCTCATAGTACATACCCATGTTTACGCCGAGGACGTTAGCCAGATATACGGCACGGTTCATGCTTCCCTCATCAGGGCTGACGAGCATGAAGTGGTCGTCGTCGATCTGAAGGCCGCTCACATTCTTAAGCAGGGCTTTGATGAACTGGTAGGCAGGCTGAACGGTTTCAAAACCGCTGAGCGGGGTGGCATTCTGTACACGGGAATCGTGGGCATCGAAGGTGATGATGTTCTCCACGCCCATGTCGGTGAGCTCCTGAAGGGCTGTGGCACAGTCCAGAGACTCACGGCCGTTTCGTTTTACCTGACGGCTCTCATAAAGGTAAGGCATGATAACGTTGATGCGGCGGGCTTTGCTTCCCACTGCAGCAATGACACGCTTCATATCCTGATAGTGGTCATCCGGGGACATAAGGTTGTTATATGGTCCCATTTTATAAGTGATGCTGTAGTTGCAGACATCTACCATAACGTATACATCATCGCCGCGGACGGATTCGTGGATCTCACATTTTGCCTCGCCGGAACCGAAACGCGGATTTTTTACGGTGATTCTGTAGTCGTCACGTGAATAGCCCTCAAAAACACTTGGGCTTTCCTGGAGGGCACGCTCGGATCTCCACTGAACCAGCCAGTCGTTGACTTTTTTACCCAATTCAGTGCAGCTTTCTGTAGGAATCAGTCCGAGTCTTCCCACCGGAAGAGGAGTTACATTATTTGGGGTAAGCTGTGCCATGGATCATTTCCTCCTAAAAAAGTTTTTGTATGCGAATATCATTTCCCAGAAGCTTCACCATGCGGAAATTGCTGATGATGCGGGAGTAGGTTCTCTGGGAGTAAGTATCTGAGAGATCCTCCGGATTCAGGTTGGTGGAGATGATGGTGGATTTCTTTCTCATCAGACGTTCATTTAAAATAAGGAACAGCTGTGTGGACACAAAGGTGTTGGTAAGCTCGGTTCCCAGATCATCAATGATCAGCAGATCGCAGTCGAAAATATGATTTTCCTGTTCTTCAGCATCCCTTGCGTGATCGAAGGCAGCTCTGGCCATGAGATCAAAGAGGTCGTAGGCGGAGAAATACAGGACATAATGGGAGCTGTCGATGAGCTCCTTTGCGATACAGTGGGAGAGGAAGGTCTTGCCCACGCCGGTATTTCCGTAAAAACAGAGATTTTCCGGCTTTGTGTCGAAATCCTGCACAAAGGAGGCGGCAATGCCGTAGGCACGGCGCGCGTAGTCCAGTGCGGTGAGTCCGGTTTTTTCGTCTGTTATTTTAGCAGAATAATATTCAAATGAAAAGTGGCTAAAATTCTCTTTTTCCAGGATTTCCCGGAGGTTGGATTGTGCATAAAGGAGATGACTCTCTTTTTTCCGGAAGCAGGTGCACTTCTGTCCTTCAATATAGCCGGTATCCTGACAGAGGGGACATTCGTAGGACATCTCCAGATAATCCGCCGGATAGCCGTTTGAGAGGAGCAGAGCTCTGCGCTCGGAGGAGAGGGCAGATACAGCGGAGGTAAGGTCGGCAGAGGCTTCAGCGGTCTGCATAAGGCGCATGCGGGCTGTGCGGGCACAGAGGGATGCCACCTCGGAATCGATCTCGGCAATGCGCGGAATGGCATGGTAGATCTCCTCCCGGTGCTCGTTTAAGAGGCGCTGGTTCTCAGACTGTCTGCGGCTGTATTCTCTCATGATGGCGTCGTATTGAAAATTTTTTAAAGCCACGGTGTACTCCTTTTTATCAGATCCCGGGCAGAGCAGCGGATCAGCGGTTTAAAAGGCGCTTTTCGATCTCATCGTAATCGTACTCGTGCTGCGGGAAATTATTGAATCGGTTGTTGGAAGCAGGGGTTCTGGTCTGCCGGGTGGCGGAGCGGGCTGCCTGTTTCTTTTTGTGATCTTCATCCAGAGGCTGGATATCCCTGATGGAATGCACGCCCTGGGAGTGCCAGTCCTTTAAGATCTTATCGGTATATGGGAAGCTTGGCTGGCTGATGTTTGCCATGGTGCGGCGGCAGGCCTCCTGGATCACATCCAGAGTGAAGCCGTATCCTTCATCCAGGTGTCCATAAGGGCGACCTCGTTTTCCACCGGGTTCCGGCCGGAGATGCCCATGAATTTTAAGATGGAGAAGTAGTCTTTTCCGTAAAGGGCGCTGGAAGCTTTGGCCTCCTCCACGGTGGTGATGCCCTCCTGCATCCAGGCAAGGGCGGTGACCTCCATGTAGCGGAAGCTGCGTTTGTTCTTTCCTACGCTGTATTCGATCAGGTATTCTATGAGGTCTGAGGACATTTTCAGCTCGTCATAGAAATAGAGAAGTTTTTCTGTCTCTGTGGAAGTGAGTGGTTTTCCAAGATAAAGCTCTGCTACGTAGAGCAGCTGGGTGACCTCCTCGTTCTGTTTTAACTCCTTTACCCGGGCGCGGGAGAGGGAGCCGGTGCGGGTGGTCTGGTTCAGGCTGATGATGGTGCTCTGGACATCGGCCGGAGCGGATGGGGCGGAAGCCTCAGGCGCGGCAGACGTAATAGGCGTCGGTTCAGCGGGAACAGCTTTTTCTGTGTGAAGGGTGTGGGTCGGTTCAGGGTCCACCGGGGCAGCGGGAGATGGGAGGGCAAGCAGTGAGATGCCTTCGATCTCCTTTCTGTCATTCTGGGTGAGGGAGATGAGACCGGCCTTGGTCCAGTATTTCAGGGCACGCAGAATATCCTTCTCTGTGCAGAGAAGGTGATCAGCCATCTGTTCTAAGGTGAAAGAAACCGGAGCTTGGGAGAGGGTTCGCACAAGGTAGATGTATACTTTTACAAATTCTCCATTCGCTTCCGGCATATAGTGGTCGATAAATAGATTGGATAATACGGTAGCTCCAAGGGGAGCTTCACTCTTCAGGGTGATCAAAATAGTACCTGCTTTCTGATCTTACGGATCTTTCCTTTTTTCACAAGACGGATTATAGCATAAGAGATTTTAAATGAGAATAGTTTGTTTTCCACCCCGTTTTTTCGGATTTTCTGTGGATAATGTGGATAACGGAGGGGCAGGGAGGGCATGCAGCACCCTGCCGGAGCCCGCAGACCCAGTAAAACAGAGGGCTTTGTCGAATTTCGCCGTCGAAAAAAGGGAGAAAAAAAGTCCACATGTTATGCACAGCTTCTCAGCCTGCAAACATGTGGACATTGTGGATAAGTCCCTGAAACCCTGCAAATCAGAGGGTTTTCCCCTGTGGAAAAGTTTTATCTGTCACTGTTCACCGGCAAGCCGGTAAACAACGACTTCGCAGGCATATGTAAAGTTTTGCTTCGCAAAAATGCCTGCTCACCCCTGAATCAATTTCGCCGGTCACCTGCTCAGCAAGTGATCAGGTGCCGTGTAAACTGTCATTACTCGCCAAGTAGGTGTTCGCCTACTTTTACAACATCGCCTGCGCCCATGGTGATGAGAAGATCACCCGGCTCGCAGTTTTCAAGAAGGTAGTTTTCAATCTCATCGAAGGTCTCAAAGTACTCACATGGGGTGCCGGCCTCCTGGATGAGCTTCTGCACATCGGCAGAGGAGATGCCCAGGGTGTCGGTCTCTCTGGCTGCATAGATGGCTGCCATAACTACATGGTCTGCAAGGGAGAGGGCTTTGGCAAACTCCGGAAGCAGCGCTTTGGTGCGGGTGTAGGTGTGAGGCTGGAAAACACACCAGGTGGTTTTATGCGGGTAGTTTTTAGCTGCGCGAAGGGTAGCCTCGATCTCGGTTGGATGGTGTGCGTAGTCGTCGATGATGGTGACCTCGCCCACCTTTCCTTTAAACTGGAAGCGGCGTTCTGTGCCGCCAAAGCTCATAAGTCCTTTCTGAATGGTCTCGGTGGAGAGCTTCAGGTACTGGCCAAGGGCGATGGCAGAGAGTGCGTTGGACACGTTGTGGATACCCGGCACGTTCAGCGTGAAGCTGCCAACGGCTTCCCCTTTATAACATGCGGTGAAGGTGGCATGGCCAAAAGCATCCCAGGTGATATCCTTTGCAGTGTAATCGGCCTCGCCTTCCAGGCTGTAGGTGATGATGCTGCAGGAAAGGCCTTCTGTTACGACCTCGTATTTAGGTGTATCCGCATTGATGATCAGTGCTCCGTCTGACGGCAGAAGCTCTGCAAATTTGCGGAAGGAGTTTCTGATGTCGTCGATGTCCTTAAAGAAATCCAGATGGTCGGCATCCATGTTCAGGATGATTCCCACGGTAGGGAAGAAGCTTAAGAAGCTGTTGGTATACTCGCAGGCTTCGGTGACAAAGGTGTCGGAGCGGCCTACGCGGATATTTCCACGGATGGCAGGAAGGATGCCGCCTACGCTGATGGTAGGATCGCATGCGCCCTCCAGTAAGATATGGGATACCATGGATGTGGTGGTGGTTTTTCCGTGTGTGCCGGCTACTGCAATGGCGGTGCCGTAGTTTTTCATGATCTGACCTAAGAGGTCTGCACGGGTGAGCATTGGGATTCCCTTAGCTGCAGCGGCAGCGTACTCCGGGTTGTCCGGATGGATGGCTGCGGTGTAGACTACCAGGTCGGTGCCCTCTAAGATGTTGGAGGCTCTCTGACCGTAGAAGATCTGTGCGCCTTTGTTTATAAGGGCAGCGGTGAGAGGGCTTTCCTTGGCATCGGAGCCGGAGATGCGGAAGTTTCTCTCAAGCAGGATCTCCGCAAGGCCGCTCATGCTGATGCCGCCGATTCCGATGAAGTGCACGTGAATAGGTTTCTGAAAATCTATCTGATACATTGATCTTTAATCTCCTTAATATGTGATTCATATGATTTCACCCCATTATAAACCTTCTTATTTAAATTGAAAAGATTTTATTTTCAGTGAAAGCGGCGGAGAAGAAGAGGGATTCCGGCTGTTTTTGTGGTGGTGATAGGGGATATGCACAAAATAAGCAAAATAAGGACTAAATTTTGATGAAAATAGTCTAAAATTATATGCATTTGTTCTAAAAAAATGATGGTATCCTGACAAAAATTGTAAAATATGTTCACTATTTTGGATAAGTGTGGTATAATATCACAAAGGTTCCACCGCCGCCTGTTTTCCGGCGGATGGACACCGGAAAAAAGTGACCTGAAATATGTCAAAAGTTATGGAGCCCGTAGATTGACACGACAGACCGGAATGAGAAGAGCTGCTCCAAGGAGGTATGGTATCTATCTGAAATAATCGTTGTTATGTTTTGCAAGTTATGATGTAGAGAGAAAGGGGACAGTTTCGTATGAATATTACGGATGTACGTGTGAGAAAGGTCGCTAAGGAAGGTAAAATGAAGGCGGTCGTTTCCATCACGCTGGACAACGAGTTTGTCGTTCATGATATAAAGGTGATCGAGGGTGAAAAAGGTCTGTTTATCGCCATGCCAAGCCGTAAGGCAGCGGACGGCGAGTACAGGGACATCGCACATCCTATCAATTCCTCCACCAGAGAAAAGATGCAGGAAATGATCCTGGAGCGCTATCAGGAAGCGCTGGAGTCCGGTCTGGAAGAGAGTGAAGAATAACTTTATTAATTTTATAATGATCTATGGCGTCTCATATGAGGCGCCATTTTTATGCCTCAAGAATAAATATTGTTACTGTTCACTGGCAAGCCAGTAAACAGTAACTTCGCAGGCATATTTGAAGTTTTGCTGCGCAAAAATGCCTGCTCACCCCTGAATCACTTTCT
>JAGHUU010000197.1 GCA_018064695.1 Candidatus Blautia equi
TTTCCTGACCCAGTCAAGTCCTAAGCACTCCCAGTTCAGAAAGCTCTGTCATGAGATGGTGGAGGCTTTTGATAATATCCCGATCACGAATGAGAGGAAACCACGCGTAGGAATTGTAGGCGAGATTCTTGTGAAGTTTGCGCCTGCTGCAAATAATCATCTGGCTGAGCTTCTGGAAGCAGATGGAGCCGAGGCTGTATGTCCGGATCTGGTTGATTTCCTGCAGTACAGCTTATATAATCAGAATTTCAAGGTGGAGAATCTTGGATTTAAGAGAAAGACTTCTGCTATTGGAAATATTGGTATTAAGTTTATTGACTGGATCAGAAGAGAGGCCAATGATGCCCTCAGCGCCAGCCGCCATTTCTCTCCTGCTGCCGATATTGCAAAGCTTGCGGAGATGGCATCTCCCATCGTGTCCGCCGGAAATCAGACCGGAGAGGGCTGGTTCCTGACAGGTGAGATGCTGGAGCTCATCCACAACGAATGCCCGAACATCGTATGCATCCAGCCATTCGGATGCCTGCCAAACCACATCGTAGGAAAAGGAGTTATCAAGGAGATCCGCCGCTCCTACCCCAAGGCCAACATCGTAGCCATCGACTACGACCCCGGCGCCAGCGAGGTAAACCAGCTAAACCGAATCAAACTTATGCTCTCTACCGCAGTAAAGAATCTCAGCAAATAAAAACCCACTCCCCCAGAGTACTGAAGTTAACTGCCATCAATCAACGCTGATTGAAGCGAAGTATATACAACTTTAGTTTGCAATTCTCCCTGTTCAACAACTTGAGCGCGCCCGAAGGGCTTTAGGCGCTATAAAAAAAGGCTTTAGAAATGTTTATCTTACATTTCTAAAGCCTTTTTTTATTTTTATCTCTTGAATGGAAGCATATGCACCAATCTGACTAAGTAGCTGCCGCCTGGGATTTGTCTTAGTTCCTCGTCAGTTGCTTTGCTGAAAATGAGGTAGCAGAGCAGGTAAACGACTACGGCGAACATTACGGAGATGCCAAGACTTATGAAGTTGGAATGTACTACGGAATATACCAGGTAGTAGATACCGCCTGCGGTGAGAGCCATAGGGACGGAGGAAAGAAGCGGCGCCATGTATGCGCTCTTCCATGGGTTCTGGTAACCCATGTACTTCTTCATTGCACGATCATTCAGTACACACATTACAACGGCATAAACAATCATAGCAATAACAATATTATAAACACCAAAATTAGTAATCGCCATCAGAATAGCCATAACCACAATATCCGCAACCAGAGAAATAGCCGCATTGATCATTGGAATCTTCGGCTTTCCAATACCCTGCAGAACTCCATTGGAAATATTAGAATTTCCATTCAGAATAACCGTAATCGTACCAAGAATCATCAGATTCCCTGCCGCTCCGTTGGTAACAGGGAAAATCAGTCTGGTAATAGGTCCTGCCAGAACTGCCAGTCCCACTGCTGCAGGAATAGAAATAAACATACTGAGCCATGTTGCGCGCTCTGTCTTACGGTTTGCCCCCTCAATATCATTCTGCGCATAATGCGCGGAAACCTCCGGTATCATGGACATTGGAGCCGTGCTGGCCAGTGTCAGCGGAATATTGATCAGCGTCATAAAATAACCATACTCCGCATACAGCACCTGGAGCAGATCCTGATCCATCCCCCTCATGCCGCCGATGCCGGTGTACATATAGCTGTTCACATAACCGTTAACATTATAAATAAAAGCACTGAGAATAATAGGCATAATGATCAGCACAATGCTCTTCATCAGCACGCTATAACTCTCGTTAGTAGAATAAGTATCCCTTGCAACCTTTCTCTTGATGATCTTCCAGTTCAGGAAATAAACCAGCATCATAAAGAGTAATGCAGAAAGAACACCCGCTCCGGTACCCATGGTGGCACCTGCAGCGCCCCAGCGCTCCGCAATCTCCGCTCCCTCATTGGCATGGCTTCTGATCATAACGCCGGACATAGTCAGCGCCACAATCGCAACAAAGATCTGCTCAATGATCTGAGAAATAGAGGTCGGAAGCATATTTCTGTACGCCTGGAAATAACCTCTGAAAACACCTAAAATACCGGATAAAAAGATGGTCGGTGCCAGCATCTGCAGCGCCAGACGGGCATTCGCCATATTATCCGGCACCAGAATGGATGCTCCAAACACACAGAACGCTGCTGCTGCCCCGCCTGCGATCACTGCATAGGCAAGGGAACAATAGAATACACGCTGCGCATCCCTGTATTTCTTAAAAGCAATTTTCTCCGCCATGACCTTGGATACGGCCTGGGGAATACTGAAGGAAGCGATCATCAGAAGGATGAAATACGCATTCTGCGCATACTGGAAAAGAGCAAAGCTCTTACCGCCAAGGGTGGAGGAAAGAGGGCTCTTGTAGAGCATGCCGATAATCTTGGAGACCAGTGCTGCAACCATGAGGAAGGAAGCATTCTTTACCAGGGTATTGTCCCCCTGTTTCTTTCCGCCTGCACTTCTGCTGCGTCGTCCTGCGGCCTTCTGCGCCCGGATGCTTTGCGCCTCCGCCTGTTCTGCGGCTGCTTCTGCTCCGGCGGCATCTGCCGGTACTGTACTTATATTCTTATCCTTGGAACCTGTGTTATTGTCCATGTCACTGTCCTTCTTTATTTATTCTCGATCTGCCAGTCAATGGGCGCTAACCCATGGAGCTTCAGAAAATCGTTGGTCTGACTGAAGTGCTTGCATCCGAAAAATCCACGGTACGCGGAAAGCGGGCTTGGATGCGGAGCCTCCAGAATCAGGTGATTCGGGTTATTCAGCATAGATTTTTTCATCTGCGCCGGTCTTCCCCATAGTAAAAATACAATAGGTCTGTCCTGCTGGTTTAATACAGAGATGGCGGCATCTGTGAATTTCTCCCAGCCGATTCCCCTGTGGGAATTTGCCTGATGCGCGCGCACCGTGAGAACCGTGTTCAGAAGAAGCACACCCTGATCGGCCCATTTCTGCAGAAAGCCGTGATTTGGGATATAGCAGCCCAGATCCTCATGAAGCTCCTGATAGATATTCACAAGGGAAGGCGGAATATCCACATTCTCCTTTACAGAGAAGCACATGCCATGGGCCTGTCCGTCGTTATGATATGGATCCTGTCCGAGGATCACCACCTTCACATCACTGAGCTGTGTAAAGTGAAAGGCATTAAAAATATCATCAGACGGCGGAAAGATCTGTCTGGTGCTGTACTCTTCTTTTATAGTCTTAAATAACTGTGCATAGTATGGCTGACGGAATTCTCCCTTCAGCGCCTCATACCATTCTCCCGATAAACCCGGCATGTTTACAGTCCTCTCTTATCATTAAGTCCTTATGCATGTCTTACGGACACGCCTTTTTCTTCCAGATAATCCTTAACCTCGCAGATCTCCAGCTCTTTATAGTGGAACAGGGAAGCTGCAAGAGCAGCATCTGCGCCGCCCTCAGTCAGGGCATCATAGAAATGCTCCAGTGTACCTGCACCGCCGGAAGCGATCACTGGGATGGAAACCGCATCTGCAATAGCACGGGTAAGAGCCAGATCATAGCCGGCCTTGGTGCCGTCGCAGTCCATGCTGGTGAGAAGGATCTCTCCTGCGCCCAGGGACTCTGCTTTTTTTGCCCACTCCACAGCGTCAATGCCGGTATCCAGTCTGCCGCCGTGTTTGTAAATGTTCCAGCCGCCATCCGGGCGTCTCTTGGCATCGATGGCCCATGTGTGGAATCTTCAGTCCTTCGCATGGCGGGATCTTCACGATCTTTCCTTTCAGCACACCAAGACCCGGAACACCCGGGCTCTCCTCGCTGCTCT
>JAGHUU010000239.1 GCA_018064695.1 Candidatus Blautia equi
TTGCATCAGGATCTGCAGGATCCCAGCAAAGGTATGGCATTACGGACTGGTACTGACCGCCGGATACAAGAGTGTTACCACCGATCTCAGCGTTCTCCTCATCACGATTACGGATGCACCGTTCTGTGCTGCCTGAGCAGCTGCCCCCATACCTGCACCGCCGGCACCTACGATGATGACATCAGCAGTCGCCTCGATGTCAGCCTGTGCCTCGTGTGCTACAGTGTTTGCCTTAAAGAGATCCATGTTTGCTCCGGCCTGCTCAGCAGCTGCGTTAACTGCCATGCGAAGACCTCTGGAGGTGAAGGTAGCACCGGAAACAGCGTCCACGCCGGATCCGTTTGCTGCGATCATATCAGGGATCATGATCTCATATGCAGGAGTTCCTACATGGTTGGTCTCCTTGCTGTCTACTACTTCAATAGAAGTGATAGCGTCCTCAGAGAAAGTAACTGCAACCTCTACAGGTCCGTTATATCCCTCTGCGGTTCCATTGTATGTACCTGCGGTATAAGTAAGAGCTGCTGCCTCTTCTGCAGGAGCTGCCTCGCCGTTTGCGGATGCAAGAGCTGCTGCTACTGCCTCTTTTACTGCGCCGGAGGTAAGGGATGCACCTGCAACACCGTCGATCTCAGGACCCTGTGCTGCGATAACCTGTGCTGCCAGCTCCTCTACTGCTGCACCGCCGATGGTTGGGGTCTCGTTTGCTGCGTCAATAGCAACGTCTGTGATGGTTCCGTCTTCAGCTACGGTAAGGGTAACTACTACGTCACCGCCAAAGCCTGCGCCTTTACCGGTAAGGGTAGCTGCGCCTTCTGCTGCAGGAGCTGCCTCTTCTGCAGGAGCTGCCTCCTCTGCAGGTGCCTCTTCCTCTGCAGGAGCTGCTTCCTCTGCCGGAGCCTCTTCTTCTACAGGAGCTTCTGCTTCTACTGCTTCGCCGCCAGCCTCAACGATTGCTGCATTCAGAGCAGCTTTTACTGCGCCGGTGGTGAGAGATGCGCCTGCTACGCCGTCGATATCAGCGCTCTGTGCCTCAAGGATCTGGGTTCTTAAGGTATCCAGTGCTGCGCCGCCAATCTCAGGAGTCTCGCCTGCGCCTTCCAGGGTTACATCTGCAATGCCGCCTTTTTCTCCAACGGTGAGGTTAACAGTAACATCGCCGCCAAAGCCCTGCTGGGAAGCCACATAGTTACCAGGAGTCAGACTGCCCTCGGCGTCTTTCAGAGCCGGAGCGGTTGCTCCGTTCACAGGAATGGAGATAGCATTTTCCAGTGCCTGTCCGCCAAAAACCATAGCCAGAGATACTACGCCGGCAACTACACCTTTCACAACAGGTGTGTTTTTGTTTGTTTCCTTCATATTGCTTTCATTCCTTTCTATAAATTTTTAACATCTATGTCCAAAATAGACACTATTCCTATTATATATGATTTTTATTGCATTTTATACTATCTTTTTCCATATAAAATAACAAAAATTGCCGATATCAGAGAAAAAACTGATATCGGCATATAAGTCTTTATTTATATTTTGCAACCATCATAACAAACTCGTTCAGGTCATGCTTTCCCATAAGCTTCATTCTGGCTTTCTTTCCGTTCATGAACATGGCAAAGAGGACGCCGTTCTTCTGGAGTTTTCCGGGGATGGTGGTGGTCTCCATTCCCATCTTGCTGAAATCTCCGTATTTCAGAATAAAGATCCTGTACTTTTTGCCCCAGAAGCCATAGGTCTCCACAGTGAGCAAACGTTTATCCGTAAAGACAAACTGTCCCTTATCGGAGTTAAATACCTTATAGATCTTCTCGCCTTCGATCAGTGCATCCTTAACGTGAGGATTCGCGGAGTCGATTCCCGCAGGGTTTAATACATAATCGCCGCCTTCAGTAATATCTAACAATATGCTCACTTCCTTTCAAAAAATCCCCCATGAAAGACATGGGGGATTCTTTAAGCCACATTATTTGGTCTCGAGATATTTTTTGATGTTTGCAAGAATCTCATCTGCATCAAGTCCGTGAACCATGCATGCCTCTTCTAAAGACTCGCCGATGGAAGAAGGACAGCCAATGCAGTGCATACCGGCCATCATAAGAACAACTGCGATTCCGCGATCATACTCGAGCATTTCACCCATAGTAGTTTTCTTAGTAATTTCCATTTTCGTATATCCTTTCTATCATCCCGGATGTTTTTCACCCAATGAATTCTGTAGTGCGTTTCACGCTTTTTACATCATATACCGAAACGAAGGATTTTTCCAGTACATATTTATACTCAAATGGGTATTTTTCGTGTTTTTTGCTGTTTTTAGATCACTTCCACGCGGATGGTATTGGTGCTTGCAGGTGCTCTGTTGATCTGACCGCCGGTGAGAACGATGTTGTCGCCCTTTTTCAGCTTCATAACATTCTTCGCACGGTTCTTTGCCTCGTAGAACATAACCTCTACGGAATCAAACTCCTCACTGAGAACAGGAGTTACGCCCCAGCTCAGGTTCAGCTTTCTCCATGCCTTCTCTTTGGTGGTGATGCCAAGGATATCGGCAGGGCAGCGGAAACGGCTGATCATGCTGGCGGTACGTCCGGTGATGGAGCTTACTACGATGCATTTCGCTCTTACGTCAATACCCATTGCACAGGTAGCGTGGGAAATAGCATCCAGATTGCTGCGGATCTCAAAATCGGTTTTGTGGAACTGGGTCTTGTAATCGATCTTATTCTCGGTGAATTCAGCGATCTCAGCCATGTTCTTAACAGCGAGGACAGGATATTTACCTGCTGCGGACTCGCCGGAGAGCATTACTGCGGAGGTTCCGTCGTAAACAGCGTTTGCAACGTCGGAGATCTCAGCTCTGGTTGGTCTTGGGTTGGTGATCATGGACTCCAGCATTTCTGTAGCGGTGATAACTCTCTTTCCAAGAAGACGGCATTTGCTGATGAGGTATTTCTGAACAGATGGAACCTCAACGAATGGGATCTCAACACCCAGGTCACCACGGGCTACCATGATGCCGTTTGCCACCTCACAGATTCCCTCGATGTTATCCACACCGGATCTGTTCTCGATCTTGGCAATGATGTCGATGTTCTCGCCGCCGTTGGCATCCAGGAACTCGCGCAGGTCTACCATATTCTGCTTTGTGGAGACAAAGGAAGCTGCCACAAAGTCCACGTCGTTTTTGATACCGAAGAGAAGGTCTGCCTAGTCCCGCTCGCTCAGGAAATCGTCGGACATAACATGGTTCGGGAAGTTCATGCTCTTGCGGTTGGAGAGAACGCCGCCGGTGATAACCTTACATACTGCGTTATTGCCCTCCAGCTTCTCTACCTCGCAGATCACCAGACCGTTGTTTACCAGAATGGTGTCGCCTACAGAGAGTTCGTTGATAAGATTCTTATAGGTAACGGAAACGATGGTCTCATCGCCCTCCACCTCATCGGTGGTGAAAGTAAAGGTGGCACCGTCCTGTACGGTTACCTTTCCGTCTTTAAATGTTTTGATTCTGTATTCCGGTCCCTTGGTATCCAGCATGATGGCAATAGGAAGATCCAGCTTCTCACGCACTCTCTTTACCAGGTCTACCTTCTGCTGATGCTCCTCGTGGGTTCCATGGGAAAAATTCAGGCGGGCTACGTTCATACCTGCCAGGCACATCTCTGTCAATGTCTGCTCGTTATCGCATGCAGGTCCTATGGTACAAATAATCTTTGTCTTTCTCATAATTACCTCCAACAGGTCATTTTTTGTTCTTTTATTATAATATACCCAATCCTTTTTCTCAATGCACAAACCGAATCTGTTTCTGTAATTTCATAGCTTCTGTTACAGTTCAGACGCTGTCTGAACTGTAACGGAAACGCCCACATTTGAAGTCGCTTTCAGCGAGGTGGGCGTTTCTTTGGCTATTCAACTGTATTGGCGT
>JAGHUU010000286.1 GCA_018064695.1 Candidatus Blautia equi
AGTAAATGTTAGAATAACATAAAAATACCGGGGACTTTATGATGTCCCCGGCATGTCTTTTCTCATTCTTCTAATCCGGTATCAGCAATAAGATCTGCTCCATCTGCCGCGGTTGTGGCCAGCTGGTCACATCGCTCGTTCATCTCGTGGCCGTCATGACCTTTCACCCAGTGGAAAGTGACCTGATGGATCTCCATGGCTTTTAATAATCTCTGCCACAGGTCCACATTTTTGACAGGCTCGTTTTTGCCTCGTTTCCAGCCTTTCTTAACCCAGGACTGGATCCAGTGCTGATTGAATGCGTCCACCAGATATTTGGAATCGGAGTAAAGATCTATGCTGCAGGGTTTTGTGAGTGCCTCCACTCCTGCAATGGCAGCCATAAGCTCCATGCGGTTGTTGGTAGTCTTAACATAACCCTGACTGAATTCCCTTACGTGAAGTGTTCCTTTTGAATCTGTAAAATGAATCACCGTTCCATAACCGCCGGGACCGTTTGGGTTGCCCCTGGCGGAGCCATCGGTATAGATCGTAACTGAAAGTCGGTTTTCAGACATCAGTATTACCCTTTCTGTTTTTATTATTTTGGGCTGATCCAGTTTACAAAGAACATATGACTGCTGCCGTTTGGTGCAACGTAGAGGTAGTTCTCCACACGTGCGAAATCCAGCGGCATGCTGTAGTATGCATAATCAGCCATGAAATACAGATAATTAAAGTCAGCAGTTGGGAAACCTTCAAGTTTACGTTTCTTACCGGTTGTCTGGTAATCGTAGATGAGCTTCTTTGCTCTTCTGACTGCTTCCATAGCGGTTGCCTTGTCATCCCATTTGCCATTCAGTCTCTTGATAAGAGAACCGTAACGTACAGGGGAATACTGAAGTGGTTTGCCCTGATAGATGACATAGCGGATGCTGGATGGCCACTCTTTGGTAGGATAGATAGAACGGTTTAACAGACAAAGTGCTACAGCCTCCATACCGATGAGACCCTGATTGCCGGCCTCACATTCACAGAGTGCTGCAAGGAGCTCGTCGTCAGAGATAGAGCCGTCAGCTACACCCGGATGAGTTAAGAACTCTTTTTCAAGAGCATATTTTCTGCCGTTCTCATATACGTAAACATAATTGCCCACTACGGTGTAAGGTGCCTCAGAAGCAACTCCGCTGGCATTGAAGACATAGTTTTTGTTATCAATCGTAGCGGTCTTGCTTACATACATTACGTAGTCGGTGCCAAAGTAATACTTCTTATTGGATTTGGTGAGCCAGCCTTTCTTAGCGGTTCCGTTGGACTGAAGATAATAAGTCTTTGTTCCGTCTTTCTTGAAAGCATTGACTGCCATAAGACCGTTGGAAGTATCAAAGTAATAATAATAATTTCCTACTTTTTTAAAGCCTTTCAGCATAAAGCCGGTGGAGGTGTTGAAGTATCTCTTCTTACCGTCGCTGGCTCTGGTTGCCCAGCCGCTGTACATGTAGCCGTTGGAAGTATTGAAATATCTGTGCTCTCCGGCGCTGTTCTTTACCCAGCCGGTAGCCATAATACCGCTGCCTTTATAGAAGTAACGTTTTTTATTAACAGTTTTATTCAGCACCCAGCCTTCTGCCATTTTTCCGTTGGAATAAAAATATCTTTTATTTCCCTTGGAATCGGTAACCCAGCCGGTTTTCATTCTTCCCTGGGAATCAAACAGATAAGTATATCCGCCGATCTTTACATAGCCGGTCTTTTTTACTCCATTTACATAATAATAGGTATAAGTACCTTTTTTGTAAAAGCCGTTTGTGGCTGCGGAAGCCGTTTTGGCTGTTACAGGAAGCATAAGGATCATGGAAAGGACCAGCATAAACAGCATAAGCACTGATTTACGTACAAAAATTGGTTTTCTGCTCTTTGTCATGAAATAATCTCCTTGTTTTTTCTTCAATTGTGTTTCAAAATGTTTCATTTGTGTTACATTCTTGGTTCATTATATTAAAGCAGTGTAAATTTGTCAAGAAATTCGGTCATTTTTCATTAAAAACAGTCCAATAAATGGGTAAATAAATGCTGTTGTAAGACAAAACAAGGGGATATTCCCGCCTGTGATACTGATTTCTGAGTATCACACACGGGAATATCCCCCATTCTTTTGCTGTTATTTATGTTACTGATCAGTCCTGCATGCTGAGAACATTTTTGTTCTGCATGATGTAAGTGATCAGAGAGATCACTGTAAGCGCCAGTGATACCCAGATGAATATCTGAGAAAGGATCTGGAAGAAACCGCCAAAGTTTACAATGAGAAGGATGATCATGATCATCTGCGCTACTGTTTTAAATTTGCCCCAGTAGTTAGCTGCAATGACCACGCCGTTCTCTGCTGCAATCAGGCGGAAGCCGCTGATGATAAATTCTCTTCCGATGATAACGATGACTACCCATGCAGGAATACGGTCCATCTCCACCAGGCAGATCATAGCGGAGCACACCAGAAGCTTGTCAGCCAGTGGATCCATAAATTTACCAAAGTTTGTAACCAGATTGTATTTTCTGGCCAGATAGCCGTCAAACCAGTCGGTAATGCTGGCTCCGGCAAAAAGTGCTACGGAAATATAACGGTTCGCTGCACCGCCCCATCCTGTAAGAAGGAACAGAACCATGATCGGAACCATGATCATACGTAAAACAGTGAGTTTATTCGGTGTATTCATCGGCAGGCACTCCTATCAAATCATATTCAAGCGCACCTGTGACGCGCACTTTGCAGAAATCACCGGTCATCATAAGCTCACCGGTCTGTACAAAGATGTATCCGTCAACCTTTGGCGCATCTCCATAGGTTCTTCCAATGTATGCAGGCTCTCCTGAAACCTTGCCTTCGATCATAACGAGGACTTCGCTGCCCACTCTTGCGGTGCCGCGGTCCAGGGAGATCTCCTGCTGGAGTTCCATGATCTCGTCTCTTCGCTCTTCCTTCAGCTCCTGCGGAACCTGATCCGGCATTTTGGCTGCGGCTGTGCCTTCCTCCAGGGAGTAAGGGAACACGCCAAGGCGGTCAAATTCCATCTCATCCACAAACTGCATCAGTTCCTCATGATCTTCCTGGGTCTCGCCAGGGAAACCGGAGATCAGAGTTGTTCGAAGAATGATATCAGGGATCTCTCTTCTTAATTTTTCCACGATGGCTCTGAGCTCTGCCTGGGTGGTGCGGCGGCCCATTCTTTTAAGGATACGGTCGCTGGCGTGCTGGATCGGAAGATCCAGATAGTGGCAGACTTTTTTCTCATCGCGGATGGTTTCAATGAGTTCATCATAAATTTCTTCCGGATAACAGTACAGGATACGGATCCAGCGGATTC
The DNA here is from genome assembly GCA_018064695.1 of Candidatus Blautia equi. Classification (GTDB taxonomy): domain Bacteria; phylum Bacillota; class Clostridia; order Lachnospirales; family Lachnospiraceae; genus Blautia_A; species Blautia_A equi. The sequence continues at coordinate 3,345 of JAGHUU010000286.1, forward strand.
CCTTAATCTGGCAGAGCTTTTTCACCAGCAGGTGAAGGGTCTTCTTTCCATATATATCTGTACCGTATACGGTTGTTTCCTGTGCAACAAGGATCAGTTCTTTTACGCCCTGATCTGCCATATCCTGCGCCTGTCTTAACAGTCGCTCCTCCGGGATACTGCGGAATTTGCCGCGAAGACTTGGGATAATACAGTAAGTACAGTGCTTATCACAGCCCTCAGCGATCTTAAGATATCCAACATGACCGCCGGTTGTAAGAACACGTTTTCCGGTGTCCTCCACCAGGGAATCAATGCTGTTGTATTTCTCATATCTGGAACCTGCCTCTGCGCTTTCAATTGCTTTTACAATATCTGCGTAGGAGGTTGTTCCAAGGACAGCATCTACCTCAGGAATCTCATCGATGATCTCCTTCTGATAGCGCTGCGCCATACAGCCGGTAACAACAAGAGCCTTCAGATTGCCTTCTTTTTTGAGATCGGCCATTTCCAGAATGGTGTTGACGCTCTCCTCCTTGGCATCGCCAATGAAACAGCAGGTGTTGATGACAATGGCATCAGCCTCGTTCTCATCATCCACAATTTCATGACCGCCTCTGGTTAAAAGGCCCAGCATTTCCTCTGAATCAGAAAGGTTCTTGTCGCAGCCTAAAGAAATAAATAAGATCTTCATTTATTCTTCTGTCAGCTCCTCGATCTCTTCTACTGCTACTAACTCCTCTTCTGGCTCTTCCTCCTCAGCAAGGATCTTAACCTCGCCCTGGTAGAACTCGTCGATAGCGATGGAAAGTGGTTTCTTTCCTGCTGCGCCTGCAACCTTTGGCTCTGCGCCAGCAATGATCTGACGTGCACGTTTGCTGGTAGCAAGTACCAGGGAATAACGGCTGTTCAGCATCATGGTGTTGTCGTCATCTTCGCTGTTGCTGTTAATAGCCTCAATTAATTCTGTATAAGATGGATGGATCATAGTTTTTCTCCTTTACTTGATTATTTATTTGATTTCAAAGCAAATGCTTCCTTCTGGATCTCCTCAAGGAAAGATCTGTTGCGGATCATTTTGCTGTGTTCACCCTGAATGATGCCGTGGAGTTCTTCCACTGCGGTGTCAAGATCATCATTGACGATCATGTAGTCATAATTCTCCATGCCCTCGGCTTCCTCAGATGCACGGCTTAAGCGGGCCTCGATGACATCCATGGATTCTGTGCCGCGGCCGATGAGGCGGGATTTCAATTCCGAAATGCTTGGCGGAACTACAAAGATCATGACTGCCTCCGGGAATTTGGCCTTTACCTTCATGGCACCCTGCATTTCGATTTCCAGAATCACGTCTTTCCCTGCTGCCAGCTGTTCCTCCACATAAGAGCGTGGGGTTCCGTAATAGTTGCTTACGTAGCGGGCATACTCAAGAAGGGCGTCCTCCTCGATCATCTTTTCAAATTCTTCTGTGGTGCGGTAGAAATAGGATACACCCTCCACTTCACCCGGTCTCGGTGATCTGGTGGTCACGGATACGGACAAAGCATAGTTATCATAACGACTTAAAAGTGATTTCACCATTGTGCCTTTTCCTGCGCCGGAAAAGCCGGATATTACACTTAAAACTCCTTTACTCAATCTTTCTCTCCTCTGTCTGTCATTATAGAAGCATCCCCGGCAGGATAGACCTCCGCAAAACGCTTTGCAATGGTCTCCGGCTGAAGTGCGGATAATACAAGATAATCATCAGAAGTGATGATCACTGCTTTTGTTTTTCTTCCCTGGGTGGCATCTATGAGGGATTTTGTCCCTTTTACGCTCTGCACCATTCGTTTCACAGGTGCTGCGTCAGGACTTACCACTGCCACGATCTTCTGGGAATTCACGACATTTCCAAATCCTATATTGATGAGTCTTGCCAAGGATCTGTTCCTCTTTCGTATAGATTTCTGTATCTGAATAATGTGCTGAGATTACTCGATGTTCTGGATCTGCTCACGGATCTTTTCGATCTCAGTCTTAAGCTCAATAGCGATGTTGGATACCTCAAGGTCGTTGGACTTGGAAAGAATGGTGTTGGCCTCGCGGTTCATCTCCTGAGCCATGAAATCCAGTTTTCTTCCCACGCCTTCGCTCTCTCTTAAGATCTTTGCCATACCGGTGATGTGGCTCTTAAGACGAACGGTCTCCTCATCGTTGCAGATCTTATCAGCGAAAAGTACTACCTCGGCTGCGATGCGGTTGTCATCGATCTGGGTGTTCTCAAGAAGCTCGTGTACTTTGGCTTCCAGCTTTTCTCTGTAGATGCGGACAACCTCAGGGGATCTCTCCTGAACCAGAGTAACCTTTTCATCCAGACCTGCCAGTTTTTCAAGAAGGTCGATTTTCAGGTTCTCACCCTCGCGCTCTCTGGTCTCCACAAATTTTACGCAGGCTTCGCGGATGACTTCCTCAAGACCGCTCCAGATCTCATCCTCATCCATTCCCTGCTCTTCCATGCTGAAGATCTCAGGGTAGCGGGAAAGGGTGGATACACGGATGTCCATCTCAAGACCGAAGTCTTCCTGCATCTGTTTTAAGTAGTTCAGGTACTCACCTGCAAGTTCTCTGTTGTATTTTAAGGATACGCGATCCGGGGTGTAGTCTTCATAGGTGATGAAAACGTCTACTTTGCCTCGCTGAATGTAGGTTTTCATGAGGTTGCGGATGTTTCCTTCAAAAAGGCCTAATTTTTTAGGCATTTTAATATTCAGATCCAGATAACGGTGATTCACGGATTTGAGTTCCACGGTGATCTTGCGCACGTCCGTTACTTTCTCTGCGCGGCCGAAGCCTGTCATACTTTTAATCATAGTGTTTTCTCCCTTTTTTGCATAGGGTTTTCGGTCAGAATGGCATAGTTATCCCATAATTCTATGCATACAGATTTATTATAGTTTATTGTTATGCTCTAGTCAAATCCTTTTTTCGTGTGTTATACTGTTTGACAATAGCGAATTTGATCAGGTAGCCTCGATTAGTCTGAAGGAGGTTTTTATAATGGCTTTTGATGGTATTACGATAGCTGCTATGGTGAAGGAACTGAAGGATAACTTAAGCGGCGGCAGATTTAATAAAATTGCCCAGCCGGAGGCGGATGAGCTGATGATTACTGCTAAGGGCGGTAACGGGCAGCGCAGGCTGCTGATGTCCGCCAGTGCTTCTCTTCCACTCATTTATTTTACAGATAAGAATAAGATCAGTCCTATGACAGCTCCCAATTTCTGTATGCTTTTAAGAAAGCATATCGGAAGTGCAAAGATTATCAGCATTTCCCAGCCGGAGATGGAGC
>JAGHUU010000032.1 GCA_018064695.1 Candidatus Blautia equi
TCATCTGTCATGCCGTCTGTGGTAAAAAACGGTTTTTCAAACACCGGATCCACGCTTAGCGGCTCAAAAGTAAGGCCGGTCTCCTCATACATCTCCCGCACTGCTCCCTGGTGAAAATCCTCATCTTTTTCTACCAGACCTGCAGGAAATTCATACACATAGCCGCCAACAGCGTATCGAAACTGCCGGATCAGCACAACCTTATCTCTTTTCTCTCCATACAGACTGTAGATCAGCACGCCATCCGGCGTATTCTTTCCGGTACTGATCTTAAGATCCTCCACCCGCTCTGCCCGGGAGGCCACAAAGTAGCGCACAGCCTTCCCCTTCGCACTGGTGGCAAGAACCTGATACATATTTAAAAAACGGTTCTCCGTCTGTTTTTTTATCTCATGAATGATTCCCATCTTACACTTACGCCTCAATCAGGAATGCCCTGTATCCTTTATATGCCTCATATACGTCCGCCTTGCTGGTGACTTCCCATGGTGCGTGCATGCTGATGACAGCTACGCCGCTGTCGATAACCTCCATGCCGTAGAGGGCTACAATGTAAGCAATGGTACCGCCGCCGCCGATGTCTACGCGGCCAAGCTCTGCGGTCTGAAAAGCCACATCATGCTTATCAAACATCTCTCTGACGCTTGCCACATACTCGGCATTGGCATCATTGGATCCGCTCTTGCCGCCGCGGCCGGTGAACTTATTGATTACGATTCCTCTGCCAAGATATGCGGAGTTCTTTCTCTCGAATACATCCGCAAATCCGGGATCATAGCCTGCACTTACATCGGAAGAGAGCATTCTGGAATTCTTAAGGGCTCTTCTCACCTTAAGCTCAGAGTAATCTCCCATAGCCTCTAAGAGCTCTGCCACTGTATTCTCAAAAAATCTGGACTGCATACCGGTAGCGCCCACGCTTCCGATCTCCTCTTTATCCACCAGGAGCGCGCAGCCGGTCTTCTTCATATCGCCCATCTCAAGCAGTGCCAGAAGAGAAGTATACGCACATACACGGTCGTCCTGACCGTAACCTGCGATCATGCTTCTGTCCAGACCGCACTCGCGGGCTTTTCCTGCAGGAACTACCTCCAGCTCGGCGGAGAGGAAGTCCTCCTCCTCGATATCATATTTGTCCTTCAGAATTGCCAGCACGTTCTGCTTTACTGCATCCTTCTTATTGTCATCCGGCAGATCCTTAAGCGGTCTGTTTCCGATCATGATATCCAGACCCTCACCGGTGATCACCTCGGATGCATTCTTCTGCATCTGATGCTGGGAAAGATGGATGAGGAGGTCGGAGATGTATACGATAGGATCACTCTCATCCTCACCGATCACAACGTCCACTACAGTTCCGTCTTTCTTTACAACCACGCCGTGGATGGCCATAGGCAGGGCTACCCACTGGTATTTCTTCACGCCGCCATAGTAATGGGTGTCAAGATAAGCGAAATCGGTATCCTCGTAAAGCGGATTCTGCTTAATATCCAGACGTGGGGAATCGATATGCGCTCCAAGGATGTTCATACCCTTCTCAAGCTTCTCCTCTCCAATGTGAAACAGAGCCACGATCTTCTTCATGCCCACAGCATAGACCTTATCTC
>JAGHUU010000308.1 GCA_018064695.1 Candidatus Blautia equi
AAAAAAAAAAACCCCCCCACCGGGCCCCCGGCCCGGGCCTTTTTTCCCAAAAAAAAAAGCCCCCTGGTCCCTGTCCCCTTGTCCCGGTTTTTATTTATGCACCAAAAGTATTCGCAAACAGCTCCATATGCATTCTGATACGGTTCAGAGCTGCGTCCTCCAGCTCCGGATTCCGGTCGCAGAGGTGGATCATGAGAGTAATAGGAGATACGAACTGAAAAGCCAGAAGGCGGGGATCCTCCTCAGTTAAAAGTCCCTCATCCATCATAGAGGCAAAGATCTCTGTGTACAGATTTTCCATGCCGGCCAGCTCCTGTCTGGCCATCTGCTCCTTCAGATCCTCGTTTCGGAACTGCTCCTGGGCGATCATTCTTCGCATCTTTCCCGCAAATGGGTCATGGATCATGTCGTTGACACGCTCCATGGTCATCTCCACCAGCTCATCCAGGGAGGAAGGGATATCCTCCTCAGTGAGCTCCTGTCCGTAATGCTCATCATAATAGTCTTCAAACTGTTCGATCAGGGTATATAAAATGTCTTCTTTTCCCCTGTAATGGCGGTAGATGGAAGGGCCTTTGATTCCCACGGTCTCGCCGATCTCATCCACGCCTGTGCCGTCATATCCTTTTTCAGAAAACAGCTCCAGGGCTGCTTCTGCGATCCTATCTCTGGTAGACATTTATCTTCCTCCGCTTCTTTTCTGTACACTGAAGAGTGATTCCCGTACTCAGCTCTTCTCCAGTGTGCGGTAGATGGTCTGAATTGCTTTTTCATAGCAGGATTCCGGTACGCCGACCAGCAGATTCAGCTTGCCTGCGCCCTGATTGATGGTGCTGATCTCAATTCCTTCATCGGTGAGGGCCTGCAGCACCTGAATGTTGGCGTTGCTGGCCTCGGTGCCCTTCTCTCCAACTACGGCGATCATGGAGAGGTTCTCCTTGATGCCCACAAAGTCAGGCTGAAGGACATTTTTGATCTCCTCGATCAGCTCCTCCTTGCAGGTGTCAAGAATGTCACTTCGGATCACCAGCGTTACGGTGTCGATGCCGGTAAGGCACTGCTCAAACGGAATATTGCGGCGTTTCAGAATATCCAGCATAATAGCGCTGAAGCCTGCGCCGTCGCTCACCATAACCTTCTCCACCTGGATGACGGTCATGCCCTGTCTTCCCGCCACGCCTGTGATGGAGTAACGGTCCACATCCTTAGGGAGCTTGCGCACGATCATTGTGCCCGGATCATCCGGCTGGTTGGTATTTCTGATGTTGATCGGAATTCCCGCACCGGAGGCCGGAAGTACGGCATCGGTATGCAGTACGGACGCGCCCATATAGGAAAGGGTGCGGAGCTCGCGGTAGCTTAAATAGCGGACGCTGCGCGGATTCTCAATAATGCGCGGGTCTGCTGCCAGAAGTCCGGATACATCCGTCCAGTTTTCGTAGAGCTCTGCATCGATGGCCAGAGCCACCAGACTGCCGGTGACATCGGAGCCGCCTCTGGAAAAGGTGTGGATCACATCGTCGGCATCTGCGCCGTAAAAGCCTGCCACTACCACCCGCTCCAGCGGATAAAGGGCAGCTTTCATGGTTCGCATGGTAAGCTTCATGTTTAAGGTGCCGTCCTCATTAAAGGAGATGCACCATGCAGGGTCTACAAAGGTGTAGCCGAGATAGGCTGCCAGGATTCTGGAGTTCAGGTACTCTCCGCGGCTGGCCACATAGGCCTCACGCGGACATTCCTTCAGATGTTTTCTGAGGGTCTCGATCTCCCCCTCCAGAGGAAACTGTATGCCCAGATCGTCTATGATCTCCTGAAATCTGTTCTGAATTGCCAGTAATGTATCTTCAAAGTCTTTGCCTTCGCTTGCAAGCGCATAGGCCTTAAGCAGAAGGTCGGTCACCTTGATATCATCTTTAAATCTTTTGCCGGGCGCGGAAGCCACCACGTATTTTCTTCTGGGATCAGAGAGCACGATATCTCTCACTTTTCTGAACTGTCCCGCATCTGCCAGAGAAGTTCCTCCAAATTTGGTCACGATCTTTTCCATTATTTCAATTCCTCCAGGTTGTCGTCCAAAATAAACTCTCTATATATTCTCATGTTTACAGGATTATTTCTATAGTTTTCCGCAGTTTTCTGTGCTTTTCTATTTATTTTATAAGGCGCCGGCAGATTGCATAATATTCTTGAAGAATAGAAACAAACATAATATAATAAGAATAGTATGCGGAACTATGTCTGCATGCTGAAATGGAGGTGAATTTCATGAAAGACCAGATCATTGCAGTGGAGATCTTTGCGCTCCTTATGTCTGCTATTATTCTTTACGGCAGCCTTTTTCATACGGAGCAGAAATCCAGCTTAAGAAAAGCACTGAATTATCTGATCATTGTAAATATGATTGCCCTGTTTGCGGACATGTTATCCTGGGTCTATGACGGAATGCCGGAGCACCTTATGCTCCTGAACGTCACCACACTTTTATCCATGCTCATGAGCATCGTTCTGACAGGCGTTTTTCTCTACTACGTTTATCAGTATATCTCTGAAAAAAGTGCCATCATCCTTGGTCCGGTCCGGATCGTCCTGATCTGTGCTCTGCTGGTTCTTTCTATCGTATGCATCACCATTGCCAGCACCAAAGGATACATGTACACTTTTGAGGATGGCTATTATATGCCGGGAGAATTTTATGATCTGTATATTGCAGATAACGTTCTCAACCTGGCAATTGCGGCGCTTATCATTTTCAGCTCTGTACGCTACCTGAGCCGCCGGGACATCCTGGCTATCTCCTCCTATGTGGTGATCCCATCTATCTCCATGCTGATCAATCTGGTAAACCCGGATTTCTCCATGTTTTATCCGGCCAGCTCTGTTTCCATTCTGGTCATCTACATCCTGCTCCATGCCGAGCGGGAGAGACAGTTCCTGGAGGAGGAGCTTCGCCATGCCGAGCATGCCACCCGCGATGAGCTCACCGGTCTTTTAAACCGCCGTTCCTATATGGAATTTCTGGAAAGCACGGAGGATCCGAACCAGCGCATCGGTGTCATTTTCTGTGATATCAACGGCCTTAAATATACCAACGAACAGCAGGGAACCGCAGCCGGTGATAAGCTGATCTGCGATTTTGCCAGCCTTTTAAAGATCCACTTCCGAAAGAGAGAGATCTTCCGCATCAACGGTGACGAGTTCGTGATTCTTCTTCCGGGCATCTCCGAGGCTCTTATGGAGACCCGCCTTCACAAAGTAGAATCCACCATGAAGGAATTTGAGTTCCCGCTTGCAAGCATGGGCTGCTGTCATGGAAGCCGTGCCGAGCTCACATATCTTCTGAAGCAGGCCGAGGCTAACATGCAGGAGCAGAAGCTCGCATTTTATCAGCAGTACCCACTCTTTAAACATTAAGGAGGACACTTACGTCTACCACCATCGTACTTATTCAGCATCATTAGAATACATAAGCACATAAAAAGGATCTGTCTCATCGGCATCACGCAGATGAAAACAGATCCTTTTTTATGCTTTATAACGCTTTCTTTTTCTTATACAGCTCCACCGGCATGGACAGGATATCCCATACAAACCGGTTGTTGTCGCAGTCCATTCCGCCGCAGTCGATGACGTCCATATGCTTCAGCAGCCACTGGCAGAACAGCTTCACCGGCTTTCTGACCGGCAGGTATTTATGAAACTTAAGCACCAGGAAACAGCCCTCCTGAATGGCAAAATGCCCCAGGAGCTCCACCGCCAGGGATGTGGTGGTGATGCGCAGCACCTGTCCCGATTTCTTTTTGTGCTTCCACTTCAGATACTCCGCCAGGTGAAGCGCCCTGGATAGGCTGTAGCCCATGTACGCCTTCAGCGCCTGGTCGTTTACTACGTGAACCGTCTGTTCCCCATAGCGGACGCGGAGCCCGTGAAACAGCTCCTCATAGCCTGTCGGAAGCGGTCCTCTGTCAAAAGTCTTTTTATCCATCATATAAGATCAGTCCTCAAACGGGAATTTGTAATCCAGACCGCACTCATCGCGGAGGGCAATAAACTCTTTCTGGATGGTCTCACCAACAGGAACGCCCTTGTCCTTGCGGTCCTGCCATGCAAGATATTCCTTCTCACCTGCGGTATAAATACGCTCAGCACCCGGTGCCTTTTCAGAAGCACGAAGGCCGCGGCAGATGCTTCCTGCTGTCTCCTTAAAGGTATCAAGACCCATAAAGAATTCAGGATTGATCACAAAGAAGAAATGACCCAGGCGATACATCTGATTATTTCCGTCAGCATCTTTGCCGCTCAGGGCTTTCATGAACGGGCCGCCTGCAAGTGCGGAGGAAAGGATCTCCACGATGGTTGTAAAGCCATATCCCTTGAATCCGCCGGTCTCCTCGCCGATTCCTCCAATAGAGAGAAGGGCGCAGTTGCCTTTTCTCATCTCTTTTAAGATCTCACCGGAATCAGTCATGGTTCCGCCGTCCTTTGTCACTACAAGACCTGCCGGGGTTGGTTTTCCGCTGCGCTCGTAGTACTCGATCTTACCGTTCTGTACAATGGAGGTCGCACAGTCAAAGTTGAATGGGAATTCCTCATCTGTAGGCATGGTAAAGGTCAGAGGATTGGTTCCCATCATAGGCTCCACACCGAAGGTAGGTGCCACAGATGGGCGGGCATTGGTTCCGGAGATACCGATCATGCCGGCTTTCTCTGCCATAGTGGTCCAGTATCCGGCTATGCCGTAATGGGTGGAATTAAAGATGGTTCCTCCTGCCATGCCATAGATCTTTGCCTTCTCGATAAGCATCTCCATCATCTTATGGCTGGCTACCATTCCCATACCGTTGTTTGCATCCATAACCACTGTGGTAGGGGTCTCTTTAACGATGTCAATCTTGGTTACAGGAAGCAGGGTTCCGTTTTTGATTCGGTCAAGATAGATCGGTTTAAAGCGGTTGCAGCCGTGGCTCTCAATACCGCGGCGGTCAGATTCCAGAAGTACATCCGCACAGATCTTTGCATCCTCCTCCGGAACTCCGTATTTTTTAAATACATCGATCATAAATTTTTCTGTCAATTCCCAGGAGACATAAGGTCTTGTTTCAACACTTGTAGCCATATTTCTTTCCTCTCTTTTATGTTAATCAGTTTTTTATAAAGACTCAAACCTTGCAGCACCCTTTGTATCCAGCCAGCGGGTCAGAAGGATGCTGAGAACAGCGGTAATAACGGCGGTGATCTCCAGATGTACCATCACGCTGTATTTCTCCCAGAAGAAGTAATAGCTTCCAAGCAGAATTGCCATCACAAGCAGAGTTCCAAGCCATGCAATGACAAGATTCAGGCTGGATTTGATCGGCATGGTTTCAGAAGTCCAGGTAAAGTTCGGTCTTAACACACCGATGACCAGGCCAAAGGCTCCGCTGAACCAGATAAACAGGCAGCTGTACAGTGTAACCACCAGAATATCCATGGCGCTCATCTTAAACACATAGCCAAGGCTCACTGCGCCAAAGATAGCGGAAGGCAGATTCAGGACCACGTGAAGCTTCAGTTTGGCACGAAGCACATCCTTTCCGGAAACCGGAAGCACGTGGGAGATCCAGAGTGTCTTACCCTCCAGGGAAACGGACGGTGTGGAAACAGCGTCCAGCCACCCTATCATGGATACCATAATGAACACGATGGCAGGGAAAAACTGTTTTACCTGCGGCAGGAAAATAAACGCGGTGGTCACTGCATCTCTTATGAGCTCCTGTTTATACAGGGCGAAAATTGCAATAGCCGGCAGCAGCGCAATACCAAGGCCTGCATTCAGCATATAAGTAGGGCTGCTGGTAAAGTGCTTCAGTTCCTTCATAAACAGAGCTGTCTTATAGCTTCTGGCGATTCCATCCTTTACAGGTCCCTTATTTCTGGCAGTCTCAGGTGCTCTGGTAACGATCATGTTAAAGGTTTTGGTGAGGATCACAAGGCATGCGACGATCGTCACAGCTGTGAGGCCGGTGAAGAACAGCATGGCACGTACATCACCCATGGCAGCAAGACCGATCTGATAGAACAGTCCCAGCCACTTTTTAAACGCATCCAGGATCTGACGGATATTTACTACAAAGCCCTCCAGGAAGGTGGACATGTTAAAGCATACATAATAATACGCACCCAGGAAAGCCAGTGTGAGAATGACTACCAGAAAGCTTCTGTTCTTCATGCGGGAAGCGATCAGAGCTACGATCCAGCCAAGCGCACAGGTCAGAACGGTGACAAAAAGAGTGATGATGAAGGTCAGTAAAATGCCAAACACCACTGCCAGTGCCGGCAGCTTCTGGAAGATCAGCACATAGGCCATAGCCGGGATCCACACAATGCCGCTGTAAAGAAGGCTGAGTCCGAACACCAGCGCAATTCTGCTGATCAGGATCACAGATGGCGGAATCGGCATAGACAGCAGCTGCTCATTATCCTTTGCCATATAGAGCGCGGAATAAGTATTAAACACACTTCCAAATACGCCCAGGGCGATGGAGATAATGGAGATCACCGCAAAGAACATCTCCGGATAACCGGCTTCAAAAAGGGGATCTCCCATCAAAAATGACAGTCCAAAGAAAGCAGCCACCAGGAACAGCATCAGAAGAGTAAACAGCACGTACATGCCAATGATACCGGCCTTTGACCTGCTCTTATTCTTTTTTCCGTTTACATAGTAGGAGCGGAAGCATTCTTTAAACTGCTTCTTAATTAACGCTTTCAGCACGTCTTATCCCTCCATTTCTCCGGCAGGCTTACTTGCTGCCGCCATGGCGTTTAACTCATCCATCTCGAGGAATACAGACTCAAGGCTGGTATCGCCCTTCACCTCTTCCATGGTTCCGGAGCGCATCAGCCTGCCGCTTTTAATGATGGCTACTTTATCGCAGAGTTTTTCCGCAACCTCCAGAACGTGGGTGGAGAAGAAAATTGCACAGCCCTTGTCGCACATCTCTCTCATCATCTCTTTCAGGATGTGAGAAGCCTTAGGGTCCAGACCTACAAAAGGCTCGTCCATGATAATAAGCTTTGGCTCATGCATCCATGCTGCAATGATGGCCAGCTTCTGTTTCATACCATGGGAGTATGCGGAGATCAGCTGTCCCAGATCTCCGGTAAGTTCAAAGGTATCTGCCAGAGCGTGGATGCGTTCCTTTCGATCTGCGGTGCTGACACCGTAAATATCGCCGACAAAATTCAGGTACTGCATTCCGGTCATGTACTCGTAAAGATCCGGGTTATCAGGGATATAGGCTATTTTTTTCTTGCAGCCGATAGGATCTGCCTTCACAGACACGCCATCAACAGAGATCTCTCCCTCATCAAACTGCAGGATTCCCACAACACTCTTGATGGTGGTGGTTTTTCCGGCTCCGTTGTGACCGATGAATCCGTAGATCTCACCCGGCTGAATATGCAGGGACAGATCGTCCACTGCCACTTTGGATCCGTAACTCTTTGTAAAATGATCTATTCTGAGCATCTCAGCTTCCTCCTTAATAGTGCTCCTCATCTTTTGTATATCGCACTTCGATATACACAGTATATCGCGCCTCGATATATATGTCAAATACTATTTTGGTACACAGATCAGGCAAACTCAATGGCATCAAATGCCTCTGCTGCAAATTCATCAAATCCATCCATGGCATCTCCGGTAGCGCACAGCTGGTAAATAAAGTCATTCAGGTCAGTCAGCATGAAGAAAGCTTTTGCCGCGTAAGGCTCCTCGCCCTCCTCATTCTGCCAGGAAAGTTCAAATACCGGATAAGTGTATTTTTCAGAGAGCGCCTCATTTTCTCCAACCTTCACATCCGCAGGCATGCCGTTATTCACGCCGCTGATCTGCTGGATCAGATACTCCTCAAAGGTAAGTCCTGTGATATCCGCAGCCGGAAGGGAGGTGTTCACGATGGTAGTGAGGCCGTCCGCTGTGAGGGAGGAATAATAATAGGTGCCGTCCTCATGCTCCTCGGATACCAGCTCTTTTGCTCCGTCAAATGCAGGCGGGATCAGCAGGCTGATATTCATTTCTTCCATCTCACCCATATCCCAGTCAAACTCATAGTCGCTGTAGTCAATAGGCACGATAGGACCAAAGGTTCCTTCCATCTCATCCTCGGTGCACATCACGCCGTCCACGTCCATGCCAAGGCGCAGGCTAAAGAATTCACCGTTCAGCTCAAAGATATAGCCGTCTTTTTCTCCGACCTTACCCTCTTCTGCAAAGACAAACTCAGCGCCGGTCTCCTCAATAAGCTCCTCGAGATAGATGCGGAAGCCAAGCTCTGCCTGCTCCTTTGTCTCGATCACATCTGTTTTCTCCGGAAACTCCTCATAGTAGGCGCTTCCAAAATAAGGCAGTGTGGAAAGCTCTACCTTTTCAAGCACCAGTGGATTCTTCTCCTCATCGGTATACCAGATATTGGCATACTCCAGATTATAGCGGAGGGTCTCGGTGAGGGAATCCAGCATAGACCACTGGATCTCCTCATAGGATTCAAAGACTGTATCCACAAGATCCATATCCTGGAATCCGGCTATCATAGTGCTGTCATCTTTCCACACAACGCGAAGGCCTTCATCGGTGGTCTCACACTCTATGGAAAAAGCAAAGCCGGTCAGTGCGGAAAGGCCTTCCGCCAGGCTCTCCGGCGTCATATCACCGTCATAGATCTCCTCGCGCTTCTCACCCTTCACATAGGTAACAAGAACAGGCTCGTACATATCGTCAAAGTACATCTCATCATCGAGAGGAAACTCCTCGTCGGTGTTCCAGTCCTCCTCGCCATCCATGAAGAGGTCATCCTCTTCCCAGACAGCACCGTCGGACTCAAAGTAATCGGTTCCTTCAATGTAGTAGTCCTCACCGGATCCGATATAGACATCCTGCTGTCCATCCCAGTACCACACATCGCCCTTGGAATCATACCAGGCGTATGGGATGGAGACATCCTCCATAGGGTCGCCGCCCTCTATCATATCCACCGGGCCCATATTCTCATATTCAGTTCCGTTCCACTCATAGAGGTCTCCCTTCTCGTCCACCCAGGCTCCATGGTAGTCATCTTCTGCCATGGCTGCCGCGGAAGGCATCACAAGGGAAGCAATGAGCAGCATAGTCATAACCAGTCTTTTTTTCATAAACGATCCTCCTCGATCACATCATTATCATCAGCTGCGTGAAACAGCCTTTGTCACGATCACGTCACAGCCGCAGCCAAGAACATCCGAAATCACTACGGTGCCGGCTTCTACCGGTGCTGTGAGGGAGACTTTTCTGATCTCCGCCATCACATCAAAGATACGTTCCTTTGGCACCGGGCCGGAGGTACGTACGCTGGCCAGCGGCAGTTCTCCGTTTAAAACTGTAACAGAAGAAGTCACGGTACGTTTTGGTGCTGTGAGCTCCTGCGTCACATAATCAGCGCCCTTGTCACAGGTATTTCCTGTTATAGAGATGATCTTATTATCCTGAAGTTCTGCCCGGATCTCGCATCCGTTCGGGCAGATAATACATGTAAAATCCTTTGTCATCTGATCAGCACCTCCAGATCACCTTCCCCGCAGATTTCCTCTGCCTTAAGGGCTATATTCAGCATTTCCGCAGGAATTGCCTTTTTCAGTTTTCTTGTTTTGATTACTTCCCCGTTCTGGCGGATCTCAAGAACCGCATCACGGAATCTTCTGGTCACACGCATGGAAAGGGTGACTGCTTTTCCCGGCATGATCTTCTGCGGAACGGTATGTCCCACGCCGTCACCGGCTTTTACGGAGATGGCACATGCTGGCAGGCCATCGTTATTCAGATACTCTGCCACACCCCTTGCCATAGCCTCGGCCTCAAGGGAAACAAAATCTACCAGGTCATGCACGTGAAGCACGTTGCCGGCAGCAAAGATGCCGTCCTGACTTGTCTGAAAGAATGCGTCTGTCACAGCGCCTCTGGTTCTTGGATCCAGCGCTACTTCCGCATCAATAGAAAGTTCATTTTCAGGGATCAGACCTACCGAGAGGATCAGGGTATCACAGGCATGATACTCCTCTGTTCCCGGGATCGGTTTCAGTTTTTCATCTACTTTGGAGATAGTCACACCCTCAAGTCGGCTGCTGCCGTGGATCTCTGTTACGGTATGACTTAAATGCAGCGGAATATCATAATCGTTCAGACACTGCTGGATATTTCTTGGAAGTCCGCTTGGGTTTGGAAGCACCTCATACACAGCCTGCACATGGGCGCCCTCCAGCGTCATACGTCTGGCCATGATCATGCCGATATCGCCGGATCCCAGGATGATCACCTCTTTGCCCGGCATACGGTTGTAAAGGTTCATGTAAGCCTGTGCCACGCCGGCGGTATAAACACCTGCCGGACGCTCTCCCGGAATGCCAAGGGCACCTCTGGTTCTCTCACGGCATCCCATGGCAAGGATCACAGCCTTTGCCTGATACTCTTTCAGACCATCCGGTGCTGCCGCTGTAACCTTTTTGTCAGGAGTAAGCTCGATCACTGATGTATTGGTGAGATATGGGATCTGTTTTTCGTTGATCTCTTTGATAAAGCGGGCAATGTATTCCGGGCCGCTTAAGGTCTCCCCAAAGCGGGTCAGACCAAAGCCGTCATGGATGCACTGTCTTAAGATGCCGCCCAGCATCTTTTCACGCTCCAGGATCAGCACGTCTTTGATGCCCAGATTATAAAGCTCCAGAGCTGCGGCAAGACCGGCAGGGCCTCCGCCAATGATAATGACGTCTCTCTTTTCCATGATCAGATACCCTCCTCTCTCACCTTTCCTGTAAGGATCCAGGAATCGGATTTGTTATATTTGATCTCCTCCGCCTTAAGGCCGCACTCCTTCTCGATGAGCTGTTCAATTCTCATCTGGCAGTAGCCGCCCTGGCAGCGTCCCATCATGGAGCGGGTACGATATTTGATGCCCACCATGGTGTGTACGCCCAGAGGATTGTGAATGGCTTTCAGGATCTCCGCCTTTGTAACCTTCTGGCAGCGGCAGATCACTTCCCCGTAGTCCGGGTCTTTTTCGATCATGGCCGCACGCTCTTCGTTACTCATTTTTTCAAAGCGGGCAATGCCCTCTCTTCTTGGATTGAAATCCGGATTCGGGATCAGCTCCTCTCTCTCCGCGATCATGGATACTACGTATCTTCCGATCGGTACAGCGGAGGTGAGACCCGGAGACTCAATGCCCACCAGGTTCACCGCGTTCGGGGCAATGTCCTCTCTCATCTCGATCTTGAAATCCTGGATCTTGCCGTTTTCATCCACCCACTTAGGCAGGATGCCGGAATAGTTTCTTATATACTCCGGTTTAAAGATATACGGCCAGATATCCGATGCGCTCTCCGCCAGGTAATCCATATGCTCCTGCGGCACGCCGTAATAGGTGAAGTCGGTAACATTGATGGCATTCGGGCCAACAATGACATTGCCGTCAGTAGTGTTGGTGACATGAATGCCCATATATGTGTTGCTTGGAACCGGATAGATAGGCATCGGCAGATTTTTGCCGGTGCGCTGATCCAGAATAATATAGTCACCCTTGGAGCCGATCACGTGATATCCGGTAATGCCCAGCATATCAGAGATCTTTCCGCAGCCAAGACCTGCACTGTTTACCACATAGCGGGTGCGGAAGACCTCGCCGGAAGCGGTGATCTCATACACGCCGTCTTTTCTTGTAATGGCAGTTACCTCGTGGTTCAGGAAATACTCGGCACCGTTCTGCACTGCATTTTCTGCCAGGGCGATGGTATAGATAAACGGATCCACAACACCGCTGTTTTTGGAAAACATGGCGAATTTTCCAACTGCCGCAGGGCAGATCCTGTGAAGCTCTTCTTCATCGATCAGAGTCAGGTTGGTGGCGCCGTTGGCCTCACCCTGTTTCATGGTGCGCTTGAGGCTCTCCATCTCCTCCTCTGTATTTCCAACCAGCACTTTGCCGCAGCGGACAAACGGGATATCCAGTTCCTCTGCAAGGGCATCAAAGCCGCGGTTTCCCTCCACGCAGAGTCTGGCTTTTAAAGTGCCTGTATCATAGGCAAAGCCGCCGTGGATAACGCCGGAGTTTCTGCCGCTGGTCTCATAGCACACATCTTCGTTCTTTTCCAGAACAGCCACCTTCAGCTTGTATCTGGTAAATTCTCTCGCAATGGCACTGCCTACTACACCGCCGCCGATCACGATCACGTCATACAATTCTTTCATTGTGTACCTCCAGTCATCTATTTGTCAAAAGATTGACTATCAATTATGCATATAGTATACTCATTTTGTTAAAAAGTTTCCAGAATTCCAATGAGGTTTTTTATGAATCAGCTCATCATTTTTCCAAAAATCCACAAAGAATCCAACCGCGAATATGCTTACCGCATCCTTCGCTATAATATCATGCAGCTGAACCTTTATCCGGGCGAGACCCTGAACGAGGGGCAGATCAGCGAACAGCTGAAGGTCAGCCGTACTCCCGTCCATGAAGCTCTGATCCTTCTCCAGAATCAGAATCTGGTGACCGTCATTCCCCAGAGCGGCTCCCACGTTTCTCTCATCAGTCTGAAAAAGATCAACGAAGGTCTCTTTATGCGTCAGACTCTGGAGCCACCCATCTACCGCCAGTTATCCAGTTGTATTCCGTCAGAATACCTGGAGGAGATGCGCCAGATCATCGTAAAGACCAAAGAGACACTGGAGCGTATCCCCGATGAAAAAGCCTACAACGATCTGCTTGAGCTGGATGACCGTTTTCACAGCCTGGCTTACATAGCCGCACAGAAATCCACCATCTGGGAATGTCTGCAGACTGTCTGCTCCCATTACGACCGCATTCGCTATCAGGGCTATCTCTCCGGAGAGGATGATCCGGTCACCAATTTTGAGGAGCACAAACGCCTCTTCCACTATCTGGTGGTGGGCGATACCCCTGATTTTGATATGGAAGCCTTTTATTTTCAGCATATCAGCCACTTTAAAAAGTTTTTCCCGGCATTCTACAACGCCCATCCGGAATACTTCACAGTGGAATAATTATATATTGTTTTCATGAATAAAAAAACCGTTTCATAAAGATCTACCTCTTTATGAAACGGTTTTTCTTTTTTCTTATATGCTTTGTTTTCTTATCAAATTACAAAAGTGCTGCTGCTGTTATGCTCCCATGATGAGGTTAGCCACACCAACGGTGAGGAACGGAACATAGGTAACAAGAAGCAGTACGGTGAAGTTTGCGATGAGGAAAGGAGTCAGCTCCTTAACAACATCTGTCAGTTTACATTCACCGATATTCGTAGCAGCGAAGAGACATACACCAACAGGTGGAGTACAAAGTCCAAGAACCAGGTTCAGAACCATGATAACACCGAAGTGAATTGGGTCAACGCCTACAGCCAGTACTACGTTAAGAAGTACAGGGAAGAGGATCAGAATCGCTGCGATGGTCTCCATGAACATACCTACGAAGAGAAGCAGGATGTTGATGAGGAGAAGAATGATGTATTTGTTGGTGGTAAGAGCAAGCATTGCATCAGCGATCATCTGAGGGATCTGCTCTTTGGTAAGGATGTATGCAAATACGTTTGCAAGACCTACCAGAACCATGATAGCTGCAGAGGATACTGCAGTATCTTTCATACATTTCAGGAGCTTTTTGATAGTAAGCTCTTTGTAAATAAAGAATCCGCAGAGGATACCGTATACGACCGCGATGATGGATGCCTCAGTAGGAGTAGTGATACCGCCGATGATACATACCAGAATGATGAGGGTCATAACGATTGCGAAGAAGGACTCTTTACCGGATTTTACGATCTCTTTGAGAGTAGCTCTTCTGTCTGCCTTAGGATAATGACGTTTCTTGGAGATGATGTAAGCTACGATGATCATTCCGCCGCCAAGAAGGATACCAGGGATAATACCTGCCATGAACATCTTGGATACGGAAAGGCTGGACATGGTAGCTGCCATGATCATTGGTACAGATGGAGGAATGATAGGTCCGATACAGGAGGATGCTGCTGTAACCGCGCAGGAGAAGTCAGCATCGTATCCGTCTTTTTTCATAGCAGGGATAAGAACACCACCTACAGATACGGTATCTGCAAGAGCGGTTCCGGAAATACCTGCGAACAGCATGGATACACCTACGTTTGCAATTGCAAGACCACCGGTGATATGACCAACGATCTTATTAACAAAACCGATCAGACGCTCGGTAATACCACCCTGGTTCATAAGACTTCCGCAGAGAACGAAGCCAGGGATACAGAGCAGTGTGAAGGAGTCAAGTCCTGCAAAGAATCTCTGTGCATACATATATACAGACATTCCTTTGCCCAGGAAGTAAATCAGAGAGGATACACCTAAACTGAAAGCTACCGGTACACCAAGTGCAAGGAGTACCAGGAAGGAGATAAATAATACGGCTACCATACTTATGCCTCTCCTCCTTTCTCATAAATCTCAATGTCTTTTACTACGCAGTAAATACGCATTGGGTAGCTGAGACAGTATAAACCATAAAGGATCGCTACGGAGATATAAACCTTGTTCATAGGAAGTCTCATAGCGGTGGATGCCATAGCAGGTGGGGTCAGTGCCAGAAGACCCTGTGGTCCCATAACTGCCATGAAGAATACTACGATACTGAATGCCCAGATAATTAAGAGAACCAGAATTTTGGTATATTTCTGAAGCTTTGGTGAAAAATGAGAGGTTAATAAATCTACCCCTACATACTCATCGGTAGCTACTGCGGTGTTTCCGGCAAAGCCTACCATGAAGATGAATAAATAACGGGATGCTTCCTCAGTCCAGTTAGGGGACTTAGGCAGGAAAGTACGGCTTACGATCTGTACCAGAACTGCACCGATAAATCCAATGAGGAAGATCACACCGATATATGCGAGTATATCGTTATAAGCTTTCATGAATTTTTTCATATGCTTTTCCTTCCAAAAAAGGCCGGTATACGAATCGCATACCGGCCCTTATTCTCGTTAATGATTAGTTGTTAGCTGGGTCAGCTGCTACGATCATGTCATAGATCTCTTTCTGTCTGTCGGTAAGAACGGAAAGGACACCTTCAACAGCTTTCTCTTTGAATGGAGTCTGGTCAACTTCGATGAAGGTCATACCTTTCTCCTCAAGAGCTGCTTTAAGACCTGCCTCCTCCTCGAGGAAGAGCTCATGCTCATAAGCGATAGCTTCGGTAGCTGCATCTGCGATAGCCTGCTGGATATCTTCTGGGAAGGAAGCGTATCTAGCCTCGGAGATTGCGAAGTATACCCATGCTCTTAAGTGCTCAGATTCGATAACGTAATCCTGTACTTCGTAAAGAGCTGCGTTGTTGATGTTTGCAAGTGGGTTCTCCTGGCCATCGATAACGCCCTGCTGCAGGGAGGTGAAGATCTCGGAGAATGCCATTGGGGTAGGTTTAGCGCCCATAGCCTCGAAAGCTGCCATTGTCATAGCGGACTCTGGAGTACGGATAACGAAACCAGCCAGATCATCTGGGGTGTGGATCTCTTTGTTGGAAGTGATGTTACGTGGTCCACGAACGATTGCGCCAAGGTTTCTGAGGCCTGCGCCAAGCATTAACTCGTCAAGAACTGCTCCTGCCTCGCCTTCAAGAACGGCTTTCATGTGCTCGTCGGAAGTAACTGCGTATGGCATACCGATGATACCAAGCTCCTCAGCGTAGGTCTGCATGGACTCGCCGGTGAAGACGATGTCGCAGTCACCCATACCGATGATAGCGGACTGGATCATATCTACCTCTTTACCGAGGGAGGAGTTAGGATAGATGGTAACGCTTACAGCACCGTCTGTGGAAGCCTCAACTACCTCTTTGAATTTTTCTGCCATTTTGTGCCAGGTGTGATTCTCATCATTGATGTGACCGATTACCAGATCGTAATCTGCTGCGTAAGCGGTGGTGCCCATAGCTGCAACGGTAAGTGCTGCTACGCCTGCTGCTAAAACTTTTTTCCAGTTGTTCATGGAAAAACCCTCCTTGTAAAATATTAGTTTACTTGTTCTCCAGGTTCACCGGGCACATACTACGTCCCGCCCGGAACTGACCTTTGTTGTATTCTAATATATTTTTGCCCTTCCGTCAATACGATAATGCATAAACCTGCTAGAATTTGTTATGATTTTATAGGATTTTTGTGAAATTTAACGATGTTTTTGCCGCCTCTCTTGCTTTTCAGCTATCAATATGCTATGATTTCGGCAGAAACATGTAACCGTAAAAGTAATATTTCAGTTATTTTAAATTATTTTAATAAGGAGAAAAAACCATGAAAGTAATTCGCGTTACAACCCCTGGAACCTTAGTGATCGATGAAGATCCGATTCCGGTAATCGAAGCCTCTGACGACGTCCTGATTCAGGTAAAAGCTGCAGGTATCTGCGGTTCTGATATCAGCATCTACCGCGGAACCTCCCCTGTTGCTACCTACCCACGTGTTATCGGACACGAGTTCGCAGGTATCGTAACAGAAGTAGGCTCTGACGTTTCCGACCTCGCCGCGGGCGATCACGTAACCGTTAACCCTGTATGCAACTGCGGCACCTGCCGTGTATGTAAGAAGGGCCGCGGAAACGTATGTGCAAACCTTCAGGTAATCGGCGTTCACCGCGACGGCGGATACCGCGAGTATGTAAAAGTTCCAAGAAAGAACGTATTCAAGATCAGCGCTGATATGCCATGGGAGAAAGCAGCCATCATCGAGCCATACACCGTAGCAGCTCAGGTTACCTCCAGAGGCGGTGTTGAGGAAGGCGATATCGTACTGGTATGCGGCAGCGGCCAGATCGCTCCCACCATCCTTCAGGTATGCAACATTCTCGGCGCTAAATGTATCATGACCGACCTTGTAGAGGATCGTCTTACCCGTGCAAAAGAGTTCGGTGCTTGGGAGACCATCTGCACCAAGGGCATGTCCACTGATGAGATCGTAGCAAAAGTAAAAGACCTCACCGACGGCATCGGTGCTGACGTAGCCATCGACGCAGCATGCGTAGGCGTTACCCTTGAGCAGGCAGCTAAAGCTGTTCGTTCCGCCGGCGTAGTTGTAACCATGGGCTTCCATGACAAACAGGCTCAGATCACCGAGTTCAACATCACCTCCCGTGAGCTGGACATCCGCGGTTCCCGTCTGAACAACAACAAATTCCCACAGGTTATCGAGTGGGTAAACGCAGGCAAGCTTGAGCCTACCAAGATCGTAACCGACACCTTCCACTTCACCGATATCGAAAAAGCTCTTACCAAGCTGAAAGACGATCCGGAGAACACCATGAAGGTTATCCTTACTTTCTGATCAATCTGTATTTTCTATAAAAAAGGAAGCCCGCTAAAACGCGGGCTTCCTTTTTTATGAGACACCGGGATAGGCACCTGCCCCCGGTGTCCTGCTTTTTTCAGAATCATGATCTGAAATCCACAACCACTTTCATATAGTTTCCAGGATTCTTTTCGATATCGATGATGGTATCTGCTGCCTCGTCCACTTTGATGACTTTGGTAAGGATCTTCTTCACATCTACTCTGCCGGACATGATAAGGTCAATGGCTTCCTCAAACTCGCCTGCACTGGTGCGGGCACCGCGGATGTCGATCTCCTTTTTGGTGAAGACATCTGTTGGAAGGGAGGTCTCGGATTTTGGCCATCCGGTGAAGGTGATTCGGCCTGCGTTGGATACAAGATCCAGGCTGCCGCGGATGCATACGTTTGCACCGGTACACTCCATTACCAGCTGTGCCATGGTACCTCCGGTGATCTTTGCAACCTCAGCCACAGGATCCTCTTTTCCGGAGTTAATGATATATTCCACGCCGAGCTCTTTTCCAAAGTCCAGTCTCTCCTGCACTACGTCGATGAGGATGGCATGTGCGCCGTAAGCCTCAGCGATCAGAGCTGCCAGAAGTCCAATAGGGCCTGCGCCGTAGATCGCGCAGAACTCGCCTGCCTTTAAGCCGCCTCTGTGTACGCCGTGAAGAGAAATAGTGAGCGGTTCTGCCATTGCTGCCAGGATCCAGTCCATATCCTCAGGCATTTTTACCAGCATATCTGCAGGGTGGCAGAAATACTCAGCCATACCGCCGTCGATATGAACGCCAAGCACGTGAAGATCCGTACAGCAGTTGGTTCTGCCGATGGAGCATGGATAGCACTTTCCGCAGTAGAGATATGGATCGATGATGACCTTATCTCCCACCTTGATACCTTTTGGATTGTTCTCCGGGATAGATTCTACAATGCCGGCCAGCTCGTGGCCGATGATTCTTGGATAGGACACAAGACCGTTGGTTCCGCGGAACGCACCGATATCACTGCCGCAGATACCTGCTGTCATGATGCGGATCAGCGCCTCTCCCTCTTTTGGAACCGGCTTTTCCATATCTACTACAGCCACGTCCCATGGTTTTGCAAGTTTTACACCCTTCATAGCTTTTATTCTCCTTTTCTTTTATAAATGCGGCTTCCCGATCCTGCGGATCCGTTCAGCCTGTAAGACTCAGGATTATTTCAATGTTTCCAGTACAGGGAGCAGTGCGTCCAGTACCGGTTTGTAGCCGTTGGCATACATATGCATGCCCTCAATGGTATATTCTGCTTTTAAATTGCCCTTCTCATCTGTAATTCCCGCATTCAGGTTCAGGAATGATGCGCCGTGCTTTTCTGCAAGAGCCTTCACGCCTTCGCTGGCCTCGTTGATACGGGTGTTGGTGCGGTAGCGGCACACCTCTTTCATCCATGGATTATCTGCCGCCTCAGGGTTGATCGGGTAATAAGCAAGAAGGAAGATCTTCACATCCGGCACATGGGCTTCCACCTCGTTCAGGATGTGGTCATAACGTGCCATCAGCTCCTCTTTCACATAATCAGGACCGTTCAGATCGTTGGTTCCGATGTTCAGGAACAGGTACTTTGGCTCCAGATCATAGATAGTCTCCTTCAGCACTTCTGTCATTTCTGTAGTAGTAAAGCCGCCTACACCTCTGTTGTAGATGGTGTATGGCAGATCAAAATCCTGCAGAAACTCGTAAATTGGGAACTGTTCCATCAGGCTGGATCCCGCAAAAACGATCTGTCCTTTCTTCACATAAGGGTTCAGGTGTCGGAAGCGCTCTACTTTGTCAGCCTTCTCTGCCTGGCTTCTGTCCTTTACAAACTGCAAAATGATCTCCTGTTCTGTCAAGTATCTGCCCTCCTGCCTGTTTTATGATAATCAGTCGTCCACTTCCACAAGCTCGATCTTAAAGTTCAGCTCTTTTCCTGCCATCTCATGATTTGCATCAAAGGTGATGGTGTCCTCTGTCTTAGCTGCCACTTTTACAGGGAATGGATTTCCGTTCATGTCTGCCAGATATACCTGCTGTCCTACAGTGAGGCTCTCAGAACCCGGGAGCTGAGCGATCTCCAGAGTGAAGATTGCGTTTGGATCGGACTCTCCGTAAGCCTCCTCCGGCATAAGGTGGATATTTACAACCTCACCTACGGTCATATTTACTACTGCTGCATCAAAGCCGCGGATCATCATGCCCACACCGCAGGTAAACTCAAGCGGTTCGCCGCGGTCGTAAGAAGAATCGAAGGTAGTTCCGTCGTTAAAGGTTCCCTGATAGTGTACACGGCAGACCTTTCCTGCGTTAGGTCCCTCCATGATCACGCGGAATCCACCGCCGCCGCAGCCTCCGCAGCCGCCACCGCAGCCACCCTCGGATCCGCCGCAGCCACCGCCGCAATTGCAGTCATGCTCCTCTTCCTCACCATGATGGTGGTCGCAGTTTACGCCCTCGGAGATCAGCTCTCCTCTTAAGTAAACCTCCACTGCCTCATCGGTATTTCCGGATACACCGGAGCAGATCTCAATTCCGGCCTCGGAAAGAGCGCTCTGTGCACCGCCGCCAATGCCGCCGCAGATCAGAACCTCCACGCCGAGTGCGGAGAGGAAGCCTGCCAGCGCGCCGTGTCCGCTTCCTGCGGATGGCATTACCAGACTGTCGATGACTTTTCCGTCCTGTACCTCATAGATCTTAAAATTCTCTGTATGCCCAAAATGCTGAAATACATTTCCATTTTCATAAGTTACTGCAATCTTCATCTGAAAATCCTCCAAAATATACGAAATATTGACTCATAGTCCTTTAAATTATAGCATAAAATCTCTTTTTCCGCACTATAGAAAAGAAAAAATCCCTGACCGCATCCTGCGGTCGGGGATTCTTTATACGGGATTATGAATTGGTATCAGAAGCTGTGGCTGCCGCCTCCGGAGGAGTGGCCGCCACCTCCACCGCCTCCGCTGCTGCCGCCGGAGGATTTGCTTGGCGGATTATAGCGTTTGGTGGTGCCGGTATGACGGATCTTCAGATTGTGAAGATTAAAATGCACATCCAGTTTTTCCAGCCATTCACGGTCGGATGCCGCCGAACTGCCGGAAGCTATGCGGGCCCAGATATAATTGATAAGAAGGGCCAGGATCACTGCCAGAAGCGCATTGCTGATATACTTCATGGGCTGGGCAATGCATTTGCCTGCCAGAAGTGTGTTGATCTGCTGGAATGCCTCCAGCGCACAGCGGTAATAGTCGCCGTCTGATGCATAGGAATAAATGTTGTCGGTGATGGATCTTGCATAGCTGTTGGTGACAGCTTTATGGACCTCGCCATCACTTACCACGGTGATCTTTCTAAGCTTAAAGTCGATAACCAGCATAGTTCCGCTGTCAGATCTGAAATCTTTATAATAATAATCCTGCGCATATTCAATCTCAGAGCTGAAAGAATGGTTGTTTACGGTCACCAGCGCCGCATGTCCGTGCTGCGTGACTTTCCGCATCTCATCCTTAAGTACTGCCAGGCTCTCATCATTCAGTTCGGATAAGAGATCCAGCTGGTCGTCCAGTACCATCCAGTATCCGGTATCAGGATTCTGTTCCTCATAGTAGCCGGCCTGAACAGAGAAGGAAAACAGCGCTGTCATCAGGAAAACAGTCAGGAATGCCGTGCAGACTTTGCTGATTTTTTTAGGAGACAGATGAAAAGCATTAAGCACGGTCATCACCTCCTGTTCTGTTGAACTGCGGTAATTTATGGGTGGACATAAGGTTAAACTCCTTAATCATTCTGATGATCAGAAGCAGCATGATGATCAGATTCAGCACGATTGTGCCGTAATACCAGAGGTCAGAAACCGGTGCAAAGATAATCACTGCCCAATCCAGCACCGCCAGCACAATGCCCAGAATCTCATCCCACGTAACAGGGCTGTACTTTGGTATCTCCTCATTCGGCCGGTTTTTGCTGAGCCAGCCAAGGTCTTTGGTCTTATGCTCTCTCTCATATACCGCCTGGCTGGAGAAGAAGCTCATAACCACTGTGATGATCGTCAGCACAGAAGCCGCCATCAGAATATATTTCGGATGAATCGTCAGAAACAGATTCAGCAGCACAAAGATCGGAATTGCCATCAAAAAGGATGCCAGATAATATTTCTTCGTGGAAATAGGCACATCTGCCATGAGTTTTCCGGTCTGGCCGTTCACCGCCGCATATGCCACACGGTCACCGGATCTGTAGGAGAAGAACCATACCGGGTACATCACGTTTTCAACCTCTGTAACCCGGGTGTTCAATGACCTGTCGGTAAGCTTTGAGGTATCCGGAGAACCCTTCATTTTTGCTCTGTTCAACTCTGTGGATACCCTGTTTCTGGTCTCACGGACCGCCAGATCCTTAGCCTCCTGCTCGTAGACCTGCTTGTCCACATCGGAGATATCCGCATAGAAGCCGCTCATGTATGCAGAGTGGAAATCTTTGGCAGTGTTTCTGTCGTATGGCGCAATGGAATCACTGATCTCATCGTCAAAAGAGGAGGCGGAATCCTTGGCGTAGCCGCCGTAGGAAGCATCCACCCTTGCGTTGGCTGTGTAGGTGCGGGTCACCTCATAGTCACCCTCCTGTCTCACGTCCGTACTGTGTACAATGATATCGTTATCCTGCTTTACGGAGTAGCACCAGTATGGCATATAAATACCGCGGAAGGACTCGATCACCTCCGGATCGGTGAGCTCCGCCGGCGCAAAACCGGTTCTCTTAACCTTTGCAGTAAAACGTTTTTTGCAGTCGTCTTTTGTCACGCTGAACGGAATGATGTATTTTGGGCGTTTCTCCTGGCGAAGTTTACTCTCCAGCACATTGGAAGCACCGCAGTAGCTGCAGAAGACTGCTGCCTCGTTGTCTGTGCTGATCAGCTCACCGCCGCACTGCGGGCAGGTGAACACCGTCACATCAAAAATTTCGCTGCTCTCTGCGTTTCCCTTATCGTCCCGGAACATTCCCACGTCATAGTGGCTGCCGCAGTAAGGGCATCCCATATCCTGGGTAGCAGGGTCAAACCTTAAGTTCGCCGCGCAGGAAGGACAGTCAAACATACGATCCCTTCTTTCTGTTTATATTTTTGTTTCTCATTTCCTTTTCAAAGCTGATTCAAGTATACCAAATATCCCCTCAAAATCAACTTGATTCCGTCAGGAAAGCTCTTGCCATAATAAAAAAAATCGTTTATGATAGGAGCAGATTATGCGAAATGAGGATTTGTGAAATGTCCTGGAAAATGCCAACACTCCAACTGATAAAAGGTTATATGATTCTCCCTTACGGGGATAGTGCGCCCTTTTTTCAGAGGAAAGTGTGAAAAACAGACATAACAAACCACAGATCACATCTGAAAAAAGCAAAGTGTATTATCTCCCTGACGTTTAAAAAAATAAATGTTAAGGAGATTTTTTTATGTTTAATATTAAAAAACAGATCAGCAGATTATATTTATCCTCTATAGTGGGAAACCTTTCCCTCACCGGCGCGTGGGTGGCGCTTCTGGCTGCCCGGGGCTTCAGTCTGGTACAGATCGGCCTGGCTGAAACCGTCTTTCATATTGTAAGTCTGATCTTTGAGATACCCTCCGGGGTTCTGGCGGATGTCTTTGGACGAAAGAAGATGCTGATGGTCAGCTGCTGCATGTGCTTCATTGGAAATCTGCTGATGATCTTTTCAGGCAGCTTCTTTATGGTCTGCCTGTCCATTGCCTTTCAGGCACTGAATTATAACTTTTCCTCCGGTTCAGGCGATGCCCTGGCCTACGATTCCATGAAATATGCCGGTGTGGAATCCGGATATGAAAAATATGAATCCAATCAGATGATCATTTACCGCATCTGCGGCGGTCTCTCCACTTTGTGCGCAGGACTGGCTCTGACCATCGGATACAGACTGGCCTATGGCTCTGACCTGATCCTCTGCGGGATCCAGATGGGAATTCTGATATCACTGAAAGAGATCCGTGTGGATCAGAAAAAAGAGGATGCCCAAAGCACAAACATGTTTCGCGCTATTGCAGGTGAGCTGGCAAAATGCCTGAAGGAAAGCCTGATTTTTCTGAAAGAAGGCAGAAAAGCTCTGGCGCTCATGTTCAGCAACTCTCTGGTGGGCGCTTTTGATATCCTGCTGCTCTTCTTCCTCCAGGCCAGACTGCCGGAGGTGGGCATTCCCGGATGGGCACTTGGCCCTGCCCTGTTCTTTATGGAGCTTGGCGGCGTAGTGGGTTCCAAGCTGATTCTGAAATGTAAGAATGTGAGATACAGAACGATCTTTCTTGCCACCGCCGCAATGGTGGTGACCGGCACATTGCTGGAGCATACAGGCATGTATCTTATTATGGCACTTGGCGGTTTCCTCTCCGCTGTGGGCGACGATGCCCTGCAGGTACGCTCCAATGCCATCCTGCAGGATATGTTCCCTTCCGATCAGAGGGCGACACTGATCTCCTTTGAATCCTTCACTTTCTCTGTGGTGATGATCGTGCTCTCCCCGCTGGCCGGATTCTTCTTTTCTTTCTGGTAAAATATACTGAACCTGTTACTCGTGTTTAGCGCCTTATAAGAGCAAAAATAAGCATCGCTACTCCGCTGACCAGCCATAATAAACATTGTTACGATTGCAATTTCAAATCAACAATCATCCATAGTATCTTTTAACCACTGGAGCGCTTTTCTTCGATTATCAGGATTCCAACAC